>JAGANE010000061.1 GCA_017624395.1 Clostridia bacterium | reverse complement strand
TCCTCGGCGGTCTTGGCAAAGCCATCATACATATCGGTCCACTCGTAGTTCTCGCCCTCTGCGGCGTGCAAAAGATTCTGTTCGGTGTTTCCAATGCCTGCCAGCTCCTTAAACCACAGCTTAGCATGCTCTTTTTCATTTTCGGCGGTCTTGAGGAACAGTGCGGCAATCTGCTCGTAGCCCTCTTTTTTTGCAACGGATGCAAAATAGGTGTACTTGTTTCTTGCCTGCGATTCGCCCGAAAAGGCGGCTTCCAGATTCTTTTCGGTCTGCGTGCCTGCGTATTTTGTCTTGGGAGCCTCGTCAATCAGCTCCAGCTTGTCTCCCGTCACCTTGCAAACGGGGCAAATTGCCACGCTGCCCTCGGGAACTTCAAATTCTGCCTTGCAAACCTTACAACGGTATTTTTTCATGATTGTTCTCCTTTTTAAAAGTAAAAGATTTACATCCTTATTATACCACTTTTTTTCTTCTTTTCAATACTTTTTTAAAAAAATTTTGCAACTCTCTTGCAATTATCGGTAGGAAATGTTATAATGCAGACAGAGAGAAAATACAAGGAGTATGCAATGGAACGTTATTTTGGAAAACGAAGCTGGCTGATCCTGATTTTGTTTGGTCTTGTGGGGCAGATTTCATGGTCGGTTGAAAATATGTATTTTAATCTCTTTGTCTTTGAAACCGTCTCTCCCAATTTGGATGCCGTCACGTTGATGGTACAGCTTTCGGGCATTGTGGCAACGCTGACGACGTTGATTGCGGGAACGCTTTCGGATCAGCTTGGCAACCGACGGACACTGATCTCGGTGGGCTATCTCATTTGGGGGATCAGCGTTGGTCTGTTTGGCTTTTTGGAGGTCGATACGGTGCAAAGGATGCTGGGGAGTGATCTTTCGCGTGCGGTTTCGGTCACACTGGTGGCGGTAATCGTGGGAGACTGTGTCATGACACTGTTTGGATCCACTGCAAACGATGCTGCGTTCAACGCATGGGTGACAGACAACACGCACGCCTCCTTTCGCGGACGTGTGGAGGGGGTACTTGCCATTTTACCCCTGCTTGCAATGCTGATCGTGGCAGGCGGATTTGGGATCCTTGTGGAGTTGATTGGCTACAAGGGGCTGTTTTTGTTGCTGGGTGCAGTGATTACGGGGTGTGGAATCCTTGGGCTGTTTTTGGTGCGCGACAGCACGACCTTGGAAAAGAAGGGGAACTTTGGCGATATTCTTTACGGATTTCGCCCCCGCGTGATCAAAAGCCTGCCGCCCTTGTATCTTGCGCTTTGCATCATCGGCGTTTACGGCATTGCCTGTAAGATCTTTATGCCATATCTCATCATCTATATGAAGACCTATCTCGGATTTTCCACCGTGGAATACAGTGTGGTATTTGGTCTTGCTATTGTTCTCGGTGCTGTGATCAATCTTTTTTTGGGGGCATTATCCGACAAGACCTCCAAAAGTCGGCTGTTGTATTTTGCGGCGGCGATCCTTGCTACGGGCTTGCTTGGAATGTTTTTTGCAAAGACCGAAAGTAAAATGACAAATCTGATTCTTTTTGGTGTTGCGGGCTTTGTAATGATCACGGGATATATTTTTGTGTCGGCGCTTTGCGGTGCCATTGTCCGCGATCACACGCCCGTGGGTGACGTTGGAAAATTGCAGGGAGTACGCATGATTTTCAGTGTGCTGATCCCAATGATCGTCGGTCCCATGATCGGCAATGCCATCAACCGCACGGCGGCGATCCCGCTCCCCGACCTTGACAGTGCCGATGCAATGACCACGCTGTACATTCCCGCTCCTGAAATCTTTTTGGCAGGCGCGATTGCGGCACTTTTCATGTTTGCTTTGATTCCTTTGCTTTCTCACGTGGAAAGACTTCAAACAAGAAAGGGAGACAACCAATGAATCCAAAAACAAAATACGAGGTGGGAAGCATTCCGCACGCGGAGCATCCGCAACCGCAAATGCAGCGGGATGCATGGCTTTGTCTCAATGGTTGGTGGAGACTTGCAAAGCGCGATGCAAGCGGTGTTCAAAGTGACGTGGGGGAGATTTTAGTGCCGTTTTCTCCCGAAACAAAAAATAGCGGCATTGAGGAAGGGTTCGTTTTGAAAAGCGGGGAGATGCTGATCTATCAAAGAAATTTTGACATCTCCGAAGCACTTTTGCAAGGGAAATTGCTCCTGCATTTCGGCGCGGTGGACAGTGCCTGCAGGATCTTTCTCAACGGCGTGCAGGTTGGCGCACACGTGGGCGGCTTTACCGCGTTTTTCTGCGATATTACCGATGCTGTGAGGCTTGGAAAAAACGAGCTTTTGGTGGAATGTACCGACGAGGCAACGCGAAACAGTGGTGCGCGCGGAAAACAGAGCGACAAGCGCGGCGGTATCTGGTACACGCCGCAAAGCGGGATCTGGCAGACCGTTTGGCTGGAGAGTATGCCAAAAAAACACATTCACGGGTTGAAAATCGTTCCCGATGCCGCCAAAAAGACCGTAGAAATTTCCACGCAAAGCTTTGGTGAGGAGGTAGCGATCACCGTTTTTGACGGCGACCGTGTCATTCTTTCTCAAACCTATCTGGACAAAGCGGTCCTTGCCTATGATTTTGAACTTTGGTCACCCGAGCATCCCAAGCTTTATGATTTTGAATTGAAAACGGCGTCGGGAGACTGCGTCCGTTCTTATTTCGGTGTGCGATCCTTTGGAACAACAACCGATAAAAACGGCAAAGCGCGCCTGACGCTCAACGGCAAGCCCTACTTTTTTAACGGCGTGCTGGATCAGGGGTATTGGTCGGACGGTATGCTGACCTATCCCTCGGATGGGGCAGTGGTGGAGGAATTGCAAATGCTCAAGGACATGGGCTTTAACACGCTGCGCAAGCATATTAAAATGGAACCCATGCGGTGGTATTATCACTGTGATCGCTTAGGTATTGCCGTGTGGCAGGACTTTGTCAACGGCGGCGGAGAATACCAATTTACGCACGTGGCGGCGTTTCCGTTCCTCGGATTTCATCACCGTGACGACGATTACAAATATTTCGCCCGTGAGGATGCGCGCGGAAGGGAAGAATTTTGCCGCTCGGTTGACGAAACCATGGAGCAGCTGGGAAACTGTGTCAGCATTGCCGTTTGGGTGCCCTTTAATGAGGGCTGGGGGCAGTTTGATTCGGCACAAATGACCGAATACGTGCGAAAAAAAGATCCTACGCGCATCATCGATTCGGTCAGCGGCTGGCATGATCAGGGGGTGGGCAAGACCGAGCTTCGCAGTCTGCACACCTACTATACAAGGCTCAAGGTGCCGCGCGACAGCCGTCCCGTGGTGTTGAGTGAATTTGGCGGATATTCCATGAAGGTAGAAGGGCACGTATTTGATGAGGAACACGAGTTTGGCTACAAAAAATTCCGTAGCACCGAGGCTCTCATTGCCGCTCTGCGTGTGCTTTATCTGCAAAAATTAAAGCCTTTGATTGCAAAAGGACTTTGCGGCTGCATCTATACGCAGGTTTCCGACGTTGAGGAGGAGATCAACGGGCTTGTCACCTACGACCGCGCGGTCATAAAGGTTCCCGTCAAGGAAATGAGAAGGATCAACGACGAGATCTCTGCCGAGGCGGCAAAGATTTTGTAAATCGATAAACAAGTTCAGAAAGGAATTTTGATATGAAAGTACCAACTCCGCATATTGCGGCAAAGCTTGGAGAAATTGCTAAAACCGTGCTGATGCCCGGGGATCCTCTCCGTGCCGCATTTATTGCAAACACCTATCTTGATAGCCCTGTTCTAGTCAACAATATTCGCGGAATTCAGGGCTATACGGGAACCTATCGGGGCAAGCCCGTCACCGTTATGGCATCCGGCATGGGACAGCCCTCCATCGGGATCTATTCCTATGAGCTTTATCACGGCTACGACGTAGATGCCATCATTCGTGTCGGCTCCTGCGGTGCCTTCCACCCTGAACTGCACGTCCGTGATATTGTGATCGCAATGGGCGCCTGCACCAACGGCAATTATGCATCGCAGTTCCATATGCCGGGCAGCTTTAGTCCGATTGCCGATTTTGACCTTGTGCGCCGTGCCGCCGAGCTTTGCGAGGCGCGCGGAGTGAATTATAAGGTGGGGAATATCTTTTCCTCCGACACCTTTTACAATGCCGCCAACTCCGATATGGAGTGGGCTAAAATGGGTGTGTTTGGCGTGGAGATGGAGTCTGCCGCGCTCTACTGCAATGCCGCGTGGGCAGGCAAAAAGGCACTCTGTATCTGCACGGTGAGCGACAATTTCCTGCACCCCGAGGAGAATGCCACTGCGGAGGAGCGTCAAACCTCCTTTACCGATATGATGGAAGTTGCGCTGGGGCTTATCTGATATGAAAAAACGCGTTTTTTTGATCGTGCTTGACAGCATGGGGATCGGGGAGATGCCCGATGCCGCGACGTGGGGAGACGAGGGGAGCAATACCCTGGGGGCGATCCGCCGTTTGTCTGCGTTTTCTTGCCCCAATCTTGCCCGTCTCGGGCTCTTTCATATTGAGGGTGTGGGTGGAGGCTCCGGAGTTCCCGCGGCTTCTTATGCCCGTATGCGCGAGGCGTCGGCGGGAAAGGATACGACCGTAGGACATTGGGAGATTGCGGGATTGATCTCCAAACGACCGCTCCCGACGTATCCAAACGGATTTCCCGACGATCTGCTTGCGGAATTTGAAAGACGGGTGGGGAGAGGAACACTCTGCAACCGTCCCTATTCGGGAACCGACGTGATCCGAGATTATGGCGAGGAGCATCTGAGGACGGGTAAGCTGATTATTTATACCTCGGCGGACAGCGTTTTTCAGATCGCGGCACACGAGGACTTGATCCCTGTTGAAGAGCTTTATCGGATTTGTGAGATCGCACGGGAGCTTTTGCAGGGGGAGCACGGTGTGGGACGTGTCATTGCGCGTCCGTTTGAGGGGAGCTATCCCTTTTCCCGCACACCTCGCCGCCACGATTATTCGCTCGCGCCGCCTGCCGACACCGTGGCAGACCTGCTTTTGGCAAACGGCTTAGACACGATCTCGGTGGGCAAGATTTATGATATTTTTGCAGGACGAGGGTTTTCGGAAAGTCATCGCACCGTGAGCAATGACGACGGAATGAAACAAACGCTCCAAATTGCCGAACGTGATTTTGAGGGACTTTGCTTTGTCAATCTTGTGGATTTTGACGCGGTCTACGGACATCGCAACGACGTCGAGGGATACGCGCGCGCCATGACGTTGTTTGATCAGCAATTGGGTGCGCTTTTGAAAAAGCTTCGCAAGGACGACCTATTGTTGATCACTGCCGATCACGGGTGTGACCCAAGCACCCCTTCTACCGATCATTCCCGTGAATACACGCCGCTTTTGATTATTGGAGATTCTGTAAAGGGTGGTGTTGATCTTGGAACACGCCCGACCTTTGCAGACATTGGAGCCACGGTGTTGGATTATTTGGGAATTTCCACGCAGGGCGTGGCAGGGGAAAGTCTGCTCCCGTTGATAAAACGCTCTTGACTTTTTCTCTCAAATGTGATACAATAAAAGTAGCAAAAGGCAGAAAAGAGGATTCAATTTATGATTTACGACTCGCTGGAAAATCTTGAAAAATACGTAGGGGTTCATCCTCGCTTTGCAAAAGCCATTCCGTTTTTAAAGGAATTGATTGCAACCGATCCCGAAAAGGGACGCCACGATATGCCTGACGGTGACGTAGACGGCGCAGTATATGCCAACGTCAACGCCTACGATACCAACGTGTTGAGCGAAAGCTCGCAAATGGAAGTACACCGCAAGTATATTGATATTCAAATCATTTTGGAGGGTGAGGAGACCATCTACCTGCCCGCGTTGGAAACGTTGCACACCACAAAGGCATATGATGTAGGTGGAGACTACGAGTTGATGGCAATGCCGTCTCCCGATTCCTGCGTAACACTCAATCTTCCCAAGGGCTCGTTTGCTATTTTCTTTGCAGTGGAGCCTCACGCACCCAACCATGCGGTCAGCGGTAAATCTACCTTTGTTCGCAAGGTCGTGGGAAAGGTTTTGGAGTGAAAACGTAAAACAGATAAAAAAGAACCGCCGTGCATTTGCACAGCGGTTCTTCTGTTATCACAGACAGAATTTTTAGAGTTGAAATTATTTAATTTCAACAGTTGCGCCTGCTTCGGTAAGAGCAGCCTTAACCTTTTCAGCCTCGTCCTTGGAAACGCCTTCCTTAACGGTTTTGGGTGCGCCCTCAACCAGATCCTTAGCGTCCTTCAGGCCCAGACCGGTGATCTCACGAACAGCCTTGATAACGTTGAGCTTGTTAGCGCCAAAGCTTGCAAGGATAACGTCGAACTCGGTCTTCTCTTCAGCTGCGGGAGCTGCTGCGCCTGCTGCTGCAACTACGCCAACGGGAGCTGCTGCGGATACGCCAAACTCTTCCTCAACTGCCTTTACCAGGTCGTTGAGCTCAAGGATAGTCAGAGATTTGATCTCTTCAAGAATGTTAGTAATCTTTTCGGATGCCATTTTCATTTACCTCCAAAATAATCTTTTTTAGTTTTTTATGTTCCGATTTTAAGCGGGATTCGGTAACCCGTAGTAGGGAACAGAAGCGCGCAGTGGGCGTAAATTAAGCCTCTGCGGGAGCTTCCTCTCCACCGTTCTCTTTGTCCGCAATTGCCTTGATCGCATATGCGAACTTGTAAAGAGGAGACTGGATAGAACCAAGAAGCTTTGCGATGAGAGTTTCCTTGTTCGGAATCTCTGCCAGCTCGTTAACTGTCTTAGCATCGATCACAGCACCGTCTACATAACCTGCCAAAATGTTGAAGGACTCAACCTTCTCGGCATAGGTCTTCAGAACCTTTGCAGCTACAACAGGATCGTTTTCGCTGATTGCGATTGCAGTCATACCGTTGAGGTGCTGCTTCAGATCCCCATAGCCAACCATGTCGCAAGCTCTGCCGGTCATGGTGTTCTTCATGACGACATACTTAACGCCTGCTTCACGGAGAGCCTTACGCATTGCGGTATCGTTTTCTACAGTGATACCCTGATAGTTCACGATGACGCCCGCTGTGGAATTCTTGATTTGCTCTGCCAGATCAGCAACGATTTGTTGCTTTTGGGCAAGAATGGAATTGCTCGGCATTTCGTTTCACCTCCCAATGTGAATTGAGCGAATAAAAAAATCTTTCTTCCGGACGCTTGCATACCACGCCGAAAAGAAAGATTGCATCACAAAAAATGTAATTCAAAACATCTCCTCGGCAGGAAAGCTTGCGCTTTTACCGGAACCTGCTGTCTTTGGATAACGGCATATATTATATCACAAAGACCTTTGCTTGTCAAGAGCTTTTTTAAAAAAAGTTAAAAAATATTTTTTGATTTTGTTATGGGGGCGTTGTACCAAAAATTTGGTGCTTGAATGGAATTTTTAATAGCTAATCGAACGATAGGTTCGGTTTACCAAGGATTTTGTAAAATTGCTTCCCACGCGCACCAAGTGGAATATGCGGGACTCACGGTCTACTGCAAGGACGGTCAGGCAATCCTCCGCCTTGGTGTTGCGCTCGCGAGGCAGGTCACAGCCAAGGTTATCCCAATTATCGTTGGCTGAAGAAGGAAAGGCAACAACGTTCTGGTCGGGATACTTTCCGCTCGTTCCCAAAAAGTCCACGTGATTGTGTCCTGTGAGATAAGCAATAAAGACCCCCTTTCCACGGGTAGAGAAGTCTGCGCGCACCCTCAGGGTTGGCAGAAGGTCGGCGTTGGCAATAGGTGCATAGTCCTTGTGCAGTGCGACACCGTTTACCCATGCGTTGATAATATCGGGAACCATTTCGCTTTTTCCGTAGGTCAGCGGCATGCCGCCGCCAAAGCCCGTGATGTTTGCCTGCGTCCAATCACATTTTAAAATTTTTCCGGAATCGGGATATGCATGACGCGCGATCAAAACGTGATAATCCTTTGGCACCGATTCCAGTGTTGCAACCAACCAATCCAACTGCTCCTGATTCATGCATTCAACGGCACGGGTAATTTTGAAATCTCCGTTTTCATCGCGGTCATCGGGGACCATATAGTCATCCAACACGATCAGTGTGATCTGATATGCATCAAAATTGACTGCGTAATAGGTTTTCTCTAAGGTGGGGAGACACATACATTTCAGATTTGGGCGGATTAGCTTGTCAAACACCTGTTGCTTAGTACCGCTGATATCCTGCTTGTCGCTGTTGCCTCCGTCATGATTTCCAATTGCGGTATAGAACGGCTTTTGCGACCATTTTAACGTCATGGAATACCAAGACCCGTCGTTTTCCGCATAGTTGCTGCCCTGAATATCGCCAAGACAAATTCCTGCGTCCAACGCTTACATATCATTCAGATATTCAATGGCATGGTGGAGCTGTTTGGCGGAACGGTGAATGTCTGCCGAGACCAGCATGGCAAAGCGCTTAGGCAGCTTGCGGCCGTGTCCGTAGTCGCCCACGTTGGCGGCTGCATTGACAATATGCTCCACGTCCTTGTTGCGCATTGCAACAATTCCTTCATTATGGTAACTCATAGTTCCATCTCCTTTTGTTTTAAGCGTTGCTCAGCTTTTTATCGCATCATGATTGTCCGTTCATTATATCACAAATTTTTTCCAAAAACAAGTGCTTCATAAAAAAACATTCAAAATTGAATTCTTCAAAATGAGAGCTAAAAGCTCTTGACAGAAATCGGTTTGCGTGGTATAATCTATTTGTTTTCTTACAATAATGGTAGATAGGAGGAACAAGGGCATGAGGATCCTGATTGCATATGCCTCAAAAAACGGAACGGTTGAAAAGTGCGTTGCACGCTTGTGCGAGCAATTGCGCGGCATGGAGATCGATGCGGTCAATCTGGAAAAGGGCTTTGCGGATCCAAGCAACTATGATATGGTGGTTTTTGGTTCCTCTGTCTATTTTGGAAGGCTTAGGAGAGTGGCACGCAGCTTTTTGAAAAACCATGAATCTGTGTTGCTAAAAAAGCCGTTGGCTCTCTTTTTATGTTGCGGCTTGACAGAGGAATCCGAATATTATTTGGAAAAGCTGTTCCCGCAATCACTTCGGGAGGCGGCATTTCAAATACTTTATTTCGGAGGCTCTCTCAGCACGGAGGGGCTTTCCTTCCTCGATCGCTTATTGGTTCGCTCCATTCGTTCCTCTTTATATGAAGCCAATCTTGATAACGGCGATTATATTGCGCCCTCGTTGCCCGGAATTTTGCCCGAAAATATCGATAGACTTGCAACGTATCTCCGAAAAGAGGCTTGTCGTTTGAACAATCAGACCCAAAAAAGATAAAAAGCACAATTTTTTTGAATTGGCTACCAACTCTTTTAGCAATTTGACGAAATAAAAAATATTGACAAAAGAAGTCAAATATGTTATAATATTACGGTAGCCATTCCATGACCCATTAGCTCAGATGGCAGAGCACATGACTTTTAATCATGGTGTCCGGAGTTCGACTCTCCGATGGGTCACCAAAAAACAAACGACCGTATGTAACATGCGGTCGTTTTTCACTTTGTTTGATCAGACGTTGAAATGGGAGAGAAGAATGGAGCTTGGCTTTGTGTTTTTCTTCAATAGCATACTGCTGGGGGTGGGTTTGGCAATGGACGCTTTTTCGGTATCTCTTGCCAATGGACTCAACGAGCCGCTGATGCGTGTCAGAAAGATGTGCGGCATTGCAGGAACCTTTGCATTTTTTCAGGCGCTGATGCCTCTTTTGGGGTGGATCTGCGTACATACGGTGATGCAATGCTTTTCATCGCTTGAAGCATGGATCCCGTGGATCGCACTTGGCTTGCTTGGCTTTATTGGTGGAAAAATGCTGTACGATGGCATTAAAAACAGGAATGAGCCTGCCGAGAACGTGGGCGTTGGCATTGCAGCGCTCTTAGTGCAGGGGATTGCAACCTCCATTGATGCACTGTCGGTAGGATTGACGATTGCGGAGTATGATCTTTTTTCGGCAGTGTTTGCTGCCTTGATCATTGCACTTGTAACCTTTATCATCTGCCTAATTGGAATTTTGATCGGACGTAAGGTGGGCACCAAGCTTGCGGGCAAGGCATCGATCTTTGGTGGTGCCATTCTGATTGCAATCGGATTGGAGATCTTTATCACGAGCTTTATCTGAACGAATATCAATTTTGATTTTGAGAAGCCGATCCAATTATCTTGCAAAACAACAGCAGACCGACAGAAGTCGATCTGCTGTTGTTGGTGCGGGTAACAGGGGTCGAACCTGCACGAATGAACACAAGATCCTAAATCTTGCGCGTCTGCCAATTCCGCCATACCCGCGAAATGATTGAGCGGTGTATGGCGGAATTTTTCTGCACATACCCGCGAAATGATTGAGCGGTGTATGGCGGAATTTTTCTGCACATACCCGCGAATGTTATTATTATACTATGTTTTTGCTCTTTTGTCAAGAGATTATGGTATTTTCTTTTTTTGTAGTTCAATTTGAATCATCAATGTATCAAAGGGAATACAGTCTTTGGTTGATGATATACCGTGGCTGCGGCTTGGATAAAAAAATCGGCAAGCTTTTTGCTTGCCGATTTTTTGGTGCGGGTAAGAGGAC
>JAGANE010000007.1 GCA_017624395.1 Clostridia bacterium | reverse complement strand
CCATACAATAAGAAGACAGTAGAACTGCTTTCATGCGAAAAGCAGGAGTTGAATGGAATGTTTTATTATTTCGATGGAAAGGATATTGACTATGAAAATTTCAACTGCTAATAATTTGTTTGATTGTTTAGGGGAGCTTGATGAACGTTACCGTCTTGCTGCCGAGATGGGGTACACTGCCGTTGATCTTGGAATGAACGAATGGAGTGTGGGGCAAATTTTCAGAGATGAAACCCATGGCTTTTTTGACCGTGATATTGATGATCTGATTGCATATTATAGGACTTATCGTGATGCTGCGGCGAGGCATGGAATCGAGATATATCAAATGCACGCTCCGTTTCCCTCTGCACGCATAGGGAAACATGAAATGAATGCATATATTCAAACTGTATTTCAAAAATGTATTCAAATTACAGGGGCTATTGGTTGTAAATATCTTGTTGTACATCCCATTTGTTCAGATGCCTATACAACTGAGGAGCAAGACATGGAGGCAGACTTTGGATTGTTCTGTCCGTTCGTTGATTCTTTGAAGAAATATGGTGTTGTAATGTGTTTGGAAAATGCTTACCACTATTACAATGGACGTATTCGATCGATCAGTGCGTCCAATGCCGATTATCTTGTTCGTCTTGCCGAAAAGTTAAATGATCTTGCGGGTGTGGAGTGCTTTGGGATTTGCTACGATTCGGGGCATGCCAATATTACGGGGAAGGATCATTATAAGGAAATTCTTGCTTACGGACAACATTTGAAGGTTCTGCATCTTCATGATACAGATGGCGTACATGATACCCACCTGATTCCCTATACTGGAAGATACCTAGACCGACAGGCAACAGATTGGGAGGGGATATTGAAGGCTTTTGCCAAAATTGAATATGACGGAACGATCAATTTTGAATGTGATAGTGGTGTTTTGGCATTTCCCGTGGAGGCAAGGGGAGATGCGCTTCGCGTGACTGCTTCAATTGGAAAATGCTTTGTGAAAAAGATTGAGGCATATCGCGAAAAATAAAAATTGTTGTTACAAGTGCGTGGAATGAATATGAGATTGAAGAATTTTGACTACATCAAAAAGCAAAAACTTTTAATCGTGTTGTGCTGTCTGGTTTACAGCTTTGCCTACGTGGGGCGGTACAGTTACAATGCAAATATCAGCTCCATCATTGCGTGGTACGGAATCACGCGTGCCGATGCGGGAGCCGTAAGCACCTTCTTCTTCTTTTCCTACGGTGCGGGGCAATTGATCAACGCGATCCTTTGCAAATTCTATCCCAAACGATATGTGATTGCAGGCTCGCTCCTAATTTCTGCTGCAATCAATCTGATATTGCTGTTTCTTCCTGCATTCGGGCTGATCAAATACCTTTGGCTGATCAACGGTATCTGTCAATCGGTTTTGTGGCCCACGTTGATGCTGACGTTGGGAGAAAATCTGGAGCAGGGTATGATGAAGCGCGCAGTACTTGCCATGAGCCTTTCGGTGGTGATCGGAACGCTAATTTCCTACGGCGGTGCGTCATTGTTTAATCTGTTCGGGGCATTCCGCTTTTCCTTCCTGCTCGGAACGGTTGCAACCTTGGGGATCGGTCTGATCTGGTTTTTGTCCTATGATCATTTGGTCGAAGGGAAAAATGCTACCGTTGGGCAAAAGGAGAACGCGGCAGAGAGCAAGAGCACCAAAACAACGGCACTTTCCGCGATGATAGGTCTTTTGGTGGTTTGCGGATTGTTTGCAATCGTAGATAATCTTGTAAAGGACGGACTTAACACGTGGTCGCCCGTGATCTTGAAGGAGCAATTTGGATTTGACGATAGCATCTCCATAGTGCTCACGCTGGTTCTGCCGATCTTCGGCGTGTTCGGCTCTATGCTTGCCATGCGCACCAATCGCGTCATTAAAGATTTCCGCAATTTGATCGGATTTTTCTACCTCCTTTTGAGCGGTTGCCTTTGCGGACTCTTTTTTGCCCTTCGCCTCAACGGTGTGATACTGACCTTGGTGTTGTTTGGAATGATCTCCTGCTTGACGCATGGGATCAACTCAGTTCTGACCAGCATTATGCCTCTTGCCATGAGAGACAAGATGAACACGGGATTTTTAGCGGGACT
>JAGANE010000060.1 GCA_017624395.1 Clostridia bacterium | reverse complement strand
TGACGCCGCCGTAGCTCATGCCGTATTCTCTTGCAGGATCCGCAATATACGACGGTCTTGGGTCAAGGGACAAAAGATGCTTGACAACCCTTTGCTTGCTTTCATCCACAACACTCAAAAGGTTAGCCTCGTCAACTACGTCAAGCACGTGGTCAAGTCCGTCCCCTGCAAAGCCGTCAGTAGCATCGGGATGAGAATCGGTATACGCCAGGTATGGCTTGATGTCGTATATAGGAGTTCCGTTTAGCATATCCACTCCCGAAACAATAATGCAAGGTCCGTTTTCGGCGGATATCTCCACGCTTTTCAATTTTACGGAGGATAAACCCACGGGGTTTGGTCTTAAGGGAGAGCGAGTGGCAAAAACGCCAACGGACTTATTTCCGCCCAATCTGGGAGGCCTTACCGTAGCGTGCCAACCGTCACGCACAAATCCAGAAAACTGCCATATTATCCACAAGTGGGAGAATTGCTCCAGTCCGCGCACAGCATCGAGATTTCTGTATTCGGGCTCAAACACGATCATCCCCACCGCATCCTCAACCATACCGCTTTGCCGCGGAATTCCGAATTTTTCATCAAAGTCAGTATATATCCTCGCTATTATCCTCATAATACTCCACCTGATCCCAATCGCATAATGTGAGTATATTGTATCATATTTTGAACAATAATTCAAGCGATGGGTAAATTCCCAAAATCAAAAAAACAACGGATCGTTGATTTTATCACAAGTAATTGATAATTGACAAAAAATCGGATCTGTAATATACTATACACAACATCAACAAGCGCGCAAGACGATGTAATACCATCAAGGAGATCATTATGAATATAAAATTATCGGAAAACATTCGACAGCTCCGCAAGAGCATGAATATGACCCAGGATCACCTGGCAAGCTTGATCGGCGTTACACCCCAGGCAATATCCCGATGGGAATCCAACAGCGGATATCCCGACATGGAGATAATACCGACCATCGCAAACGTTTTCCACGTCACCATTGACGAGCTGTTTGGATACAACAGCGACAGAGAGAAAAGAATTGAGGAAATTATTAACACGGGCGAAAAGCTTCAACAGAAAAACAGGCTGGATGAAGCAATTGCTTACCTACGTGAAGGATTGCAGGAATTCCCCGACAATACTCGTATAATGCTGCTGTTAGGTTTTGTATTGACTCAATACGGTTATTGCAACCACGGACTCAAAGGATTCACAAAGGACGATTCACCCTACACTCATTACGATATAGAGCATAATTCCTCAAACATATACCTAACTGAGGTCACCTCCATATTTGAGCACATTCTTGATAAAGGAGACATTGATACCGACAGTAAAATGGCGATATTATCAGTTCTTTCATCTATTTATCCCGCAATGGGAAAGTCCGAGAGAATGAAGGAGCTTGCAAACAAGCAAGAGCCAATGTATATTTCCAGAGAGTTACTTCTTGCGCAGTCATCGGAAGGGAAAGAACGGTCGGAGTACGTTGGCAAGGCAATACTGGAGCTGTTGAGAAATTTGGTTAACACGTTTTTTTTAGCTACGGTTTCACGCTTAGATATTTCAAGAGCAAGTGCAAATGAATTTCATCTGTCCATAATCAATGTGTATGAAAGCCTGTTTGAGGATGGCAATTTCGGTCCTGAATACCTAAAGCTGTACGATATTTACACGTGGTGCATGAGTAATGCAGCCAGAGATGGTGATTACGAAAAAGCAAAGCAATATTTGCATAAGGTATTTGAGTACTACGATAAATACGTTGCATTGAGAAACAGCGGAACGTTCAAGTACACGTCGGCAATATTTGAGGCGATCGAAATTGATACTCAATATTTGCCAATGCCATCGGAAATACCGTTGAATTCCATAAAAGAAATATTGCCGGAGGAGTTCCTTGAGCAGATAAAAGGAACAGAGGAATACAACAGATTATTTGAATAAACAAAAACGGGGGCTTCCCCGTTTTTTCTCTTTAAAAAATAAAAAAGCCGCTTTACGGCTTGGAACAATATAACAACAAAATTTTTGGATAACTTCATTAATAAAACCGGCAACTACCTATTTTCCCGAGCCGTCTCCAGCTAAGTATCTTCGGCGTGAAAGTGCTTAACTTCTGTGTTCGGGATGGGAACAGGTGGAACCACTTTGCTATCGTCACCGGTA
>JAGANE010000059.1 GCA_017624395.1 Clostridia bacterium | reverse complement strand
ACTCTCATCAGTCGGAATACTCACCAAGCAATGCGAGGGCAAAGAATGCCGAATATCGGTCTTTCTTTACATTTTTGGACATGAAAAGTGTAGCCGTTTTTTTCTTAGCACCAAGGGGGTACTATGCCCTTTTGCGCATGGAAGGGATCGCTACGCTTTTTTACTGTCCTACCAAGACGGTAAAAAAGCGTTTCTTTTTTGGGAGGAATTTATGACAGAAGAAAAAAAGCTGACGCGCGAGGATTGCTTGCGTTTACTGAAAGAAAAGTATCACGCCCTGCAAGAGGAGGGCAAGGACAGATATCCAAAGCGCTCTGATTTTACAGAGCGTGAGGTCGTTGCCATCAAAGCCTATCTCGGTCCATGGCCCCGCGCATTGGAGGCGGCAGATATCAAGCTCGCGCGGAATGACGACCGCTTGGAGCGCAACCGCGAAAAGCGTATCCGAGCCAAAAGACGGCGCAACGCCGCACAAAATCAACCATCTTAAAAAAAGGCGACGTTCCCAAAAACACCGCTTTTTATAAATCAATTGCCCATCGGGCAGGAGGAATGAAAAAATGAAAAAGATCACCCGCATTCTTGTCGCATTGCTGACCGTCACCATTTTGCTTGGTGTCACGGCTTGCTTCCCCACTTCACAACAGAGTGGAGAGCTTGAAGCTCTACAGGCAACCGTCACACAGCTGCAAACCGAAAATCAGGACTTGAAGCAACAAGCCATTCAGGCAAAAGAGGAGCTTGCCAATCAAAAATCGGCATTGGAAGCCCTGAAGCAGGAAACTGATGAAAAAATAAAAAATTTAGAGGCTTTTATCAAGGGACAATATCAGATCAAGGTCATTGACCTTGACGGCGAGGTCTTGGTTGACAGCTTTGTCTATTGCCGTGATTCCGCCTCGGTGACCGAAACGCTGACCGAGCAATTTGATATGGTCAGCTATCAATCCGACTACGGAACCACCATTGTTTCCATTGCAAGCTCTATCGTGGATCCCAATTATTACGTATCCATTACCGAAAACGGTAAATATGCCGAGGTTGGCGTGGACGGACTTGTTGCTGACGCAGGAGACGTATTTGAATTTAAAGTCGAATGCTGGAACACTCTTGCAAGTGGCTACGGTACCATGGATGAATACGACCTCTTGGTAGACAAAGCCATTTACGGCTATTTGAAAAACATTCTCCCCGTACAAAGCATGGCAGAAACATCCTGGACGGGATCGCTGTATTGGGATCAGATTGCAACGACGTTTATGGCAGCCCACGGATACGATGCCAACGCCTTTCAACTTTCCTATACCGCACTCTACGAGGCAAGCGTTGAAGCCACAGACGTCACCACGTTGTCGGGAACCAATTTGATGAAATACTATTACGCACAAAAATCCCTCGGTAACGAAATCCCCGAGGAGTTCATCACCAAGCTTCACGCAGAGATCTCAACAAGCTGCTCCGATTGGCTCCTTCCTCTTGCAAAAGCCCTCGGCGTTAGCACCAACGGTGTCACCGCCGCAATTGCGCAGGCACCCTCCACCTCTATGGAGTGGGGACCTGACGTCAGCATCTGGTCTTACGTACAAAAAGGACTTTACCAAGACTACGACGGTTATCTCTCCACCTATTCCTCAAAATTGGATTGGGGAAACGGCACCTCAACCGCACTTGTGCTTCTCGCATTTGCCAAGGACGGCATTGATCCGCGAGACACCGCATATGAAAAAAACGGCAAGGATCTGATTGAAGTTTTGTTTGACACCTATTACAATGCCGATCAAAATTTGATCAAGGTCTATGCTACCGACGCGGGAACAAATTACTCTACCAATCAAATTTACGCAAGTCTGATGGCGTACAAGGCTTGCAGAGACACGGGAACGGCGGTGAATATTTTTGCGTAATATCCTCATTAAAATTGTGGTTGCGGTGATCGTGCTTGCCATTGCAATCACCTCCATCGTCATTTACAAAAGTCAGCAGGAGCCCGCCGCCGAGATCAGCGGAACCGTTACAATCGAGCTTGTTCCGTTGTCGGGCGAAAGCGTTACCAAGCAGTTGGAATATCAAATGGGAGACACCCTGTTCGGCTTACTGACCGAAAATTTTGAGGTTACCTACGAGGAAGATCAATTTGGAGTTCTGCTTTACGGTGTTGACCAAATACAAACCGATTTTATCAATACGTACATTGCTTTATACGTCAACGGTACGTATTCCAATTACGGAATCTCCTCGATTTCCTTGGAGGACGGCGCGGTCTACTCCTTCCGCGAGACCAAAATATGAAGCAGCATCAAATCAAAACACGGGAGTTAACGCTGCTTGCCATGCTGACGGCGATCCTGTTTGTGCAGGAAACTGTGCTTTCTTGGATCCCCAACGTCCAGCTTTCGGTGGTTCTCGTCATGGTCTACGGCGCAACGTTGGGGCTTCCCAAGGCAAGTGCCGTGATAACGCTGCACGTCCTGCTTGACAATATGCTTTGGGGCTCCTTCTCCCCAGTCACAACACTCCCCATGTGGCTGGGTTGGCTGACCGTGACGCTCATTGGGTATCTATTGAGAAAAGCCCCTCTTGCCGCAATTGTCGGGGGCACGGTGGCGGGAAGCCTTTTGTATTGCTGGTGGTTTGTGCCGTTCAATTACCTATTCTTAAATATCCACCCAATCGCCTACCTCGGTGCCGATCTTATATTTGAGATCATTCTCTGTTGCTCGTCGGTGCTGACCGTCATGTTTTGCTACCGCCCCGCAGAGCGATTGATCCTCGGATATTACAAAAAATATATTTTTTCAAAGGAATAAAAGAATGCCGTTTGCTGGTTTTGCAAACGGCATTCTTTATTCTTTCACAACGTCTATAAAAGAAACCCCATAATGTTGCATCGCCCGTGCTGCCGCCTCGGTGATACGCTCCCCGCTGATGACAACGGGAACTGCGGGAGGACAAGAGACTGTAGGAGATGCACAAATACGTCCAACAGTGTCACAGGCTGCAACCGTCTCGCGTGGAGATAGGATCGCCTCTCGGATCGAAAGCACGTACTCCCCTGCTGATATACAGATATTGGCATCAAAATCTTT
>JAGANE010000058.1 GCA_017624395.1 Clostridia bacterium | reverse complement strand
CGGTGATCAACGATATTGACAAATTGCTTTATCAAAGAAATTCGTGGCAGGGAAAGCGATTTGTATGCGATACCAATGAAAGCCTTTGAAACAAAAGAAGCTGCAGAACCCGTTTTGAGGTCTGTCAGCTTCTTTTCTTAATTTATTGGATCGATAAGGTATCCTTGATATTGTCAAACAAGGTTGCACGGTCATCTGTTCCCATAATGGCATATACGACGTAATTGCCGTACACCTGCACCTCGGCGTCTCGGAGCTTGGGTGTTTCCTCGGGAATATAGGAGTCATACCACGTTTGATTTTTTTCCAAGGACTGTTTGAGATAGCCCTTCAGCAGCTCCTTCATCGCCTCTGCATTGCCGTCTTGTACGTGGAAAATACCAAATTCATTGAGGTTGTTGGTCTCGGTGGCAAAAAAGATGATCTCCTCGGTCACGTAATCGGGCTTGGTCAGATAATCGGAAAGATAGCCACTGTCTGCGGGCAGATACGTTACGCCGTCATTGAGCGCGGTCACGGCTTTGCCTGCCAACTCTGCCACGGCTTGGTCGTCCCGATATTTTTGGGTGTTGCAGGAGATGAGAGAGAGCAAAAGAACAACAGAAAGTAGGGTAATGAGAATGCGTTTCATGATGATTCCTTTCTTTTAAAGTCATAATTCGGGTGTTTGCCATGCGTGGGTACGCAGATAATCCAAAATGGCTTGATATGCCGCGACGGTAAGGTGTTGTCCGTCGCCCTGATCAAAGGATTGTGCCAGCACGCCGTCAACGTCTATCAGCACCGATGCGGTGTCGGCAACGCAGACGTTATCGTAGGCGGCGGCAATTTCGGGCAGCCAGCCGTTGAGGGTATTGATATATTGGTTGAGTGTGGGAACGTCTACCGAATAATTCCCCTGCGCACGTACGGGATAAACGGTTTGCAAAATGATCTTTGTTTGGGGGGATGCCGCGCGTACTGCATCGATCAGCTTTTTGTAGTTGTTGACGTAGCTGCTTTTATCAGAGGCAAAATTGACCAGTCCGTTTTGCCCAAAGGAAAGCACGAGATAGGCGGGCTGCTCTGCCGCACAAGCTTGTGCAATCGTCATTTTTTCTCCCGTTTTGGGATAGTCAAAAACCTGATAGACGGTTTGCGCGGAGAGCATCCGTGTGCCACTGCTGTCGCTCCAGACCTGCTTTGTCTCGGTGCCGCCCGTCAACACGCCGCGAGAGCGCAGATGTGCCGTGGTTGATTCTCCAAAAAAGATCATTTGATCGATATAAGCCATGCCCGCATCATCGCTTGGCAAAAGCATGACGTCACGCGGGGTGGTGGAGGTGGGGCGGTTTTCGGTTTGGGTGTCGGTGTAATGCTCCGATTCCTTTTCCTGCGTCCCGTCGCGCCCTGCGTATGCCAGCTTGACGATGCCAAGCGTCAGTCCCAATAAAAGGCATAGCACGGCAAGAACGGCAATGGCGGTCAACAACAGACCAAACAGCCGATATTGATGTTTGTATTCCATGCTTCAAGCTCCCTTGAAATCTTTTTTAATCCTCTGCCATCAATCTGCGAATGCGCGTGGAGATCAGCATGATCAAGCCAAAAACGATCCAAAAAACGACAGAAAGAAGCACGAACATCAAGAGCTTGGTTACCGCCTCCGCCGCCACGCTGACGGGGAGATACAGAAAGAGAAATACGGCAAGCACGTCGATCAGATAAAGGAAAAGCACGCAGATCCAACGCGGGAGACTCTGCGTTTTCCAAAGCATGCCACCTGCCGACATACAAAGTGCGGCGGGGAAGATGGCAAGAAAACGCGTGACGGCAATGCCTGCCGCCGTATCCGACATCAGCGACAGGATCAGAATGCCGATGGCGATGACCGTCTAATACACGCAACCGCTGCAAAGCCATTGCTTGAGAATTCGTAGGGTTTTCATAACAAAGCCTTTCGTCCGATAAGTATAGTATAATATAATCTAACATATTTTATCAAACTTTTCAAGGGGTTTGAAAAAAATATTTAAATATTTACAATTTTTTGAACTCTTTCTCAATTTTTTAGCCTTTTTCGGTCAATAATGGATAAAACGAGATCGCAAAGGAGAAATGGATATGTGTACGGCAATTGCAAGACGCGACGGAGATTTTTATTTTGGAAGGAGTCTGGATCTGGACGCCTCCTTTGGAGAGCGCGTGGTGATCGTGCAGAGGGATTTTTGCTTCCGCTTTCGTATGGAGCCTCCCATGACGCACCATTATGCAATGATGGGAATGGCAACCGTAGAGGACGGTTATCCTCTGTATGCCGAGGCGTCAAATGAGTGTGGACTTTGTGCGGCAGGCTTGAATTTTCCGGGAAACGCGCACTATTTTGAGACGGCAGAGGAGGGAAACATCAATCTCGCGCCTTACGAGCTGATCCCTTATCTTTTGGGGAGCTGCAGTGATCTTGCAGAGGCAAAGGCGCTGTTGCAGGATCTCAATTTGGTCAACCGCCCTTTTCGCAAGGATATCCCCCTGACCTCTCTGCACTGGCTGATTGCCGATGCCGGCGGTGCTATTGTATTGGAATCGACAGCGGGAGGCGTGCGGATCTATGACGATCCCGCAGGCGTTTTGACCAACAATCCGCCCTTTGGCTTTCATCTGCAAAATCTGAGCCATTACGGAAATCTTTCGGCAAAGCCCGCAAAAAGCAGTTTTTTAAAGGAGAGCGGTGCCGAACGCTTTGGATTGGGGCTTGGGGGATACGGCTTGCCCGGAGATTATTCCTCCACCTCGCGCTTTGTCCGTGCGGCATGGCTGTTAAAGCACGCGGCAGAAGCGGCAGAGGAGAGTGAGCGCGTGGCAAGGTATTTTCATCTTTTGTCGGCGGTATCTCCCGTAAAGGGGAGCGTATTGACAGAGACGGGGAAATATCATTATACGCTTTATTCTGTTTGCGTCAACGCCACACGCGGAATTCTTTATTTTCATACCGCCCAAAATCCCGAGATCTGTGCGGTGGAGCTTGCGCGATACGGCGCGGAGGGAGGAGAGCTTGTTGAGATCGCTCTGCCCGAGCGCGCAAAATTTCGCTTTTTATAAATGGCTCTGTCACATTATTTGACTGATTTTTGTGAGATTCCAACCGTGATAAATCACGGTTGATCCTCCCTACGGTCGGATTTCGACTACGTACCACCGACACCGAAGGTGTCATCCTGAGAAGGATTGCAAGCAATCCGATCGAACTTTTTGGGCTTTGCCCCAAAAGCACGAGGCGTAGCCGAAGTGGGATCTTGGCGGGACTCCGCTCAGAATG
>JAGANE010000057.1 GCA_017624395.1 Clostridia bacterium | reverse complement strand
GCTGTGGGACTTGGCACTGCCGTTGTGACCGTAACGGTGGATGGCATGGGTCTGACCGCATCTATGGTGGTGGTCGTGACGCAGTATTACGCGCCCGAAAGTATTTCGGATACGACCTCTGAGCTTCTTTTGACGGCGTACCAGCAAACGCAAAAGCTTTCTCCCGTCATTTCTCCCGCAGAGGCAAGCGCCCTGATTGCGTATTCCAGCTCGGATACCAACGTGGCGATGGTGGGCTTTGACGGTACGGTAACCGCTATTTCCAGCGGCACCGCTGTGATCACGGCACAGGTCGTGGGCACCGAGTTGACACATACCTATACGGTAAAGGTCGTTATTCCTCCTCAGTCGATCGAGCTTGTAAAGGATTACGTGATCCTTTCGCTGGATAGTGAGGAAAAACAGTCTTTGGCATACCGTTTTGCACCCGCGTATGCAACCGAGGGTAAGGTGGAGTATCTTTCCTCGGATGAAGCTGTGGTGCAGGTATCCCAAACGGGTGAATTGACCGCAGTAGCACCCGGCAATGCCGTGGTTTGGGTCTCCTTCCCCGACATTGACCGCGCTCTGCAGGCAAAGGTCGTTGTGGTGGAGGATGCCTCCTCCATGCAGATCACCAAGGGAACGGCTCTCGCAAATTGGGACGGTGCATCGGTTCTTTATGCCGAGGATGGCACGACCTATCTGTTGATGAACGAAAAGATCTTTGGAAACAGCAGACTTTTGCAGGTATTTCCTCACAAGACCAAGGGCATTACTTGTACCGATTCGAACAATTGGTACTACATTGACATGGAGAATCACCTACGCGGCTTCCATAGCACCTCAACCGATGAGGGAACGGTGATTGACGACGGTGTTTCCCACCTTTGGTCAGCCAGATGGAACGGCAACCGTTTTTACTACCAAAAGATTGACGGTACGGTGTGGTTTTATTCCAACGGTACAACCGTGCAAAACGAGTGGCTGGAGAAGATCACAGAGGGCGTCTCCTACGGTGACAGATACATTTTCTTGGACACGCAGGGAACCCTGTGGTATGATAAAACACCCGTCGAAAACGGTGAGCCCTTAACGCCTCTTTCGTTTGACACTCAGCCGTATGTAATCGATAAAAAGATTGCATTCTTGATGGAAAACGGCTGCTTTGATGAAGACGGTTCTTATTATCGCTTTGCTTTTGATAACGGTTCGTTTGAATTGGTGGAGGAGAGCGAATTTGAGGCGGATCGCTTGGAGCAGACCTTAAAGGTGACCTGGGATCAGGTGATAGACGTGATGCGCGCCGAGGGCGGCACTACCGCGCACTGGTTGCTCTTGTTGGATGACGGACGCATCGTGTATGCAGGATCCTATTATCCTAACGAGACCAATATGCTTGCGAATCTGATCTCCATTCCCTCGTACAGCGGAATCGGATATTGCTTCCTTGATTTGGATCAGACGTTTGCAGGTCTTGGGTGCGGTGCCTTGATTGGTACCGATGGGTCGGTTTTGACCTATATTACGGACTACAGCGCCGTGCTTGGCAACGGAAAGACCTACAACAACAACCAAAGCCTGAAGCGTCCCGTAACTCCTTGGTTTGGTATGCAGGACGACGAGGAAAACGTGAGCTTTGTAAAGGTTACCTTTACCAACGGAGCGGGTAGCACGGTGACCGAGGCTTTGGAGCTTCAGGGCATTTTGAAGGATCGCGTGGCTGCCGACTCTACGCTTGCATTGACGCTTTCCAAGCCCGTGACCGAATCGGCGCTTTCGTCCATTGTTTTGAAAAACGGTTTTGGAACCAAAGTGGAGCTGGAGGCTTCTCTTGACCGCTTTGGCAAAACCCTCCTGATCACTCCCAAAACGGCTCTCCAGGCAGGATACGACTACACCCTGTCCATTCCTGCGGCGGTCATTGCCGATGAATTTAATAACACAAACCGCACCTTCTCCTGTACCTTTACGGTTGAGGGCGTTGCCGTATATGCGGTTCCGGTAACGGGAATCGTGGCGGACGGCGAGACGGCACTTACGCTGGAGTACGGACAGATCGAGTCTCTTGGCGTATCCGTTCTTCCCGAAAATGCAAGCATGCAAAAGGTGTATTGGAGCTCCTCCGATGAACGTGTGGTTACCGTCAATTCCGCGGGATATATCACGGGATATTATAACGGAACCGCTACCGTTACGGCAACCACTGCCGACGGTGGATATACCGTTTCCTTTACGGTGACGGTTGCCACACAGCCCGATACGGTTTCGCTTTCCACGGGATATTTCCTTTTTGAGGTTGGTGAAAAGGGACAGATGGAGATCTCCTCTTATCCCCATTATGCCGACCTTGGCACGTTGACCTACGGAAGTAACAACGGGGACGTTGTGACGGTGGATGAAAACGGCGTTTTGACGGCAACGGG
>JAGANE010000056.1 GCA_017624395.1 Clostridia bacterium | reverse complement strand
GTACCCATGCGCATGAGGATCACGTAGGGGGACTTTCGGGTGCTTTGACCGCTGCAACGGCGGGCAGAGTGTTGGCTCCCGTTTCAAGCTATAACAGCGATGCATTCCGTGATTTTGTGACCAAAGCCGAGGAGCGCGGTCGTCAGATCGAGATCCCCCGGGCAGGCGATACCTTTTTATTGGGAGATGCTACGGTCACGGTATTAGGTCCCCTCAAGGAGTATGACGATACAAACGATACGTCCATTGTGTTGCGTATTGTTTACGGTGAGACTTCCTTCCTGTTTACAGGAGACATGGAAAGCCTTGCCGAAAAGGATCTTGTGGAATCGGGCGCAACGCTCAAATCCACGGTTCTAAAGGTTGGACATCATGGAAGCTCCACATCCACCTCCTACCGCTTTTTGCGTGAGGTTGCACCGATCTACGGTGTAATCTCGGTGGGAACCGACAATCAATACGACCATCCCAACGAGGATGTGCTGTCTCGCCTGCGTGACGCGGACGTCAAGCTTTATCGCACCGATCTGCAGGGCGACGTGATTTGCACAAGCGACGGCAAAAGCGTGACTTTTACTACCCACAAAAACGAGGGGATCCAGACCAACCCTACGGAAAAGGATACCACCGATCAAACTTCGGGGGTGGGGGAGTATATCGGAAATAAAAATTCCAAGGTCTATCACCTGCCTACCTGCTCGTCTCTGCCTGCAGAGGAGAACAGGGAATACTTTACATCGGAAGAGGAGGCTGTTCAAAATGATTACACTCCCTGCGGAAAATGTAAGCCTTAAAAAGCCAAGTGAACAAAAAACGCGTTATTTATACGTTTTCTTTTCCCGTACCCCTTTTAAAACAGGACGCTTTATTCGTCTGTTGACCAATACCGACTACAATCATGTGTCTGTTGCGGTGGATCCCGATTTTCGGGAGCTGTATTCCTTTGCACGTCGCTATCGGAACACACCGTTTTGTGCGGGCTTTGTCAAAGAGAGCGGAACACGCTTTTTTTCGGGAGGAAAAGCCTCTAACGTTAAGATCTGTGCGTTGCCGATTACCGAAGAGCAGTATCTGCAGGCGTGCAGAGAATTGAAAAGAATGCAACGGTGTGCCAACCAATACGTTTACAATTTCTTCTCTGCGGCGGTATATCCCTTACATATGCGTGTGCGGATCCCCAACGCCTATACCTGCGTGGAGTTTGTGACCGATTTTATTTTGCGGATCGGCGCATTTCCACAGCTTTTGCCCACACACTCCTATACGATTTCCGAGTTGGAAGCTCTGCTTTCGGATTATACCGTCTACCGAGGTGTCAGCCCGTTATCGATGGAGGGGGCTTCGCAGGATCTGTTTGAAACCAGACAATCGCTTGCAAGTGCTACCCGTTTGACCTTGCTTGCAAACCTGCAACTGCTGAAAAGCTTTTGCAAATACAGAATTTTTACAAAAATCTGAAATAATATCAACAAAAGGCTTGACTTTAACGCTTTAGTGTGTTATCATATTAAAGCATTAAAATGTTTGGAATGGAAAGGAGCCGTTACAAATCAATGGAGCTTTACGAAAAGGAAGAATTTCAACTCTTGTTTCGGGCGCTTTTGGCGTTGGAAACGGAGGAGGACTGTGCTGCTTTTTTGGACGATCTGATGACACGTAAGGAGCTTTTGGATATTGCTCAACGGCTCTCGGTTGCAAAAATGCTTTCGGAGCAGGCGGTCTACAGCAAGATCGTTGAGCAAACGGGCGCAAGCACCGCAACCATCAGTCGCGTCAATCGTTGCTACAATTACGGAACGGGCGGCTATGCAAAAATTTTAGACAGGATCGGAGAGGGGAAGAAATGAATTTCTCGATCGACGTTTTAAAAAACGACGAAAAAGCACTGTACGCACTGCGTCAGCTTTATCAGGATCATGGATATACGCGCTATAAGGTCAGCAAATTTGAGGAATACGATCTTTACGCAGGAAATAAAAGCTTTTTGATCAGTGAAAATATTCTGACGTTTACCGATACCAACGGTAAACTGATGGCACTCAAGCCCGACGTCACGTTATCCATTGTCAAAAATATCCGAAATAACGATGCCAACGCGCATAAGCTTTACTATAATGAGACGGTTTACCGTACCTCGGCAGGCGAGGACGGCTTTCGCGAGATCATGCAAACGGGTTTGGAATACATCGGAAGCATTGATGATACCGCTATTGCAGAGGTGCTGATGCTGGCGCAAAAGAGTCTTGCCTTGATCAGCGATGATTATATTCTTGACGTTTCCCATATGGGCTTTTTGACGGGACTGTTGGAGAGCGCGGGAATTGAGGCGGAGTACGCCACCGAGTTGCTTGGTTACGTTGGTACCAAAAATCTTTCCGCCATTCGCGCCTACTGTGCTTCTCACGGTGTAGCCAAGGAGGACGAGGATGCAATCTGCGAGATCACGGCGCTTTACGAGCCACTTGCAGATGCATTGCCCCGTGTGGAAAAGCTTGTCAGGGGAGAAAAAATGCGCCTGTCCTACGAGCAGCTTTGCACCGTGTTGAAGCAAATGCAGGCAAAGGGTGCGGAGGGTCGGTTGTATCTTGATTTTTCCATTGTCAACGATATGAGCTATTATAACGGCATTATTTTTCAAGGCTTTATCAATGGAATTCCCGAAGGAATTCTTTCGGGTGGACGCTACGACCGCTTGCTTGCACGTATGGGAAAGCGGGGCGGTGCGATCGGCTTTGCGGTGTATCTGAACCTTTTGGAGCGCTTGGAGATTGCAAAGGAAGCCGACAAGGAGGACGCTTGATATGAAGCAAATGATCAATATTGCACTTCCAAAGGGACGTCTTGGGGAAAAGGCGTACGCCATTTTTGAAAAGGCGGGCTACGAATGTCCTGCCATTCATGAGGAAAACAGAAGGCTGATTTTTGAAAATCCCGAAAAGGGCGTCCGTTATTTTTGGGTAAAGCCCTTGGACGTGGTCATCTACGTGGAACGCGGTGCGGCAGATATTGGAATTGCGGGCAAGGATATTATTTTGGAGTATTCTCCCGATATTTACGAGCTTGCCGATCTCGGTATGGGAAAATGCCGCATGGCGGTGGCGTGCAAAAAGGATTTTGTTGACAATCGCGACCGCACCCTGCGTGTGGCAACCAAATTTCCGAGCATTGCGCGCAGCTATTACAATAGCATCAGCCGTGAGATCGATATTATTAAGCTCAACGGATCCATTGAGCTGGCACCGATCCTCGGGCTTTCCGACGTGATTGTCGATATTGTAGAGACGGGAAAGACCTTGCTGGAAAACGATCTGGAGCCGCGAGAGACCATTGTGGACATCAGCGCAAGGTTGGTGGCAAACAAGGTCAGCTATAAATTTAAAAATCAAGAGATCCGCAAAATGTGCGAGGACGTAGAAGCCCTGCTTGGCGGAAATTAAACAGAGGATAATACCATGATCAGCATTTACAAATACGGAGAAGTAGAAAACGATAAAATTTTTGCCCGCGCACAAAGCGACGTTGACGTTGCCGCGGTGGTATCGGATATCATTGCCAACGTCCGAAAAAACGGCGATGCGGCACTTTTGCAATACTGTGAAAAATTTGATCGGGTTCACCTTGACTCTTTAGAGGTCAGTGCCGAGGAGATCGAGGAGGCGTTTGCATCGGTGGATGCGGAGTTTGTTCGTGTGATGAAAAAAGCCGCCGAAAATATTTATGCCTTTCATCAGCGTCAGGTACGCAATAGCTTTGTGATACAGGAAAACGACGGCATTGTGATGGGGCAGAGAGTGACCCCCATTGACCGTGTCGGCCTTTACGTTCCGGGTGGCACGGCAGCTTACCCCTCGTCGGTGCTGATGAACAGTATTCCCGCCAAGATCGCGGGCTGCGGCACGATCGTGATGGTG
>JAGANE010000055.1 GCA_017624395.1 Clostridia bacterium | reverse complement strand
TGTTTTCTTCGACAACGGGAGCCTTGAATACAGGATAATCGTTGCTTGCTTCCCAAACGTCAGTGGAATAACCCATCAAAGTCATTCCCGCCGCGCCCTTAAACGCATCCGCAGTCTTTGCCTCTACGTTCTCAAGCACGCTGTTGTCGGTACCTTCAGCGTAGTCCTTGTAAGCGGTCATGCCCTCGACACTTTCGATGTAATAGCAGTTCTTCAGCGTCGTTTTGTGACGGATCGCGCCGCACAGATAGCCAGCCTTGGTTGTCCACTCGTCATCTGCCTTCACACCGCTCACCGCACCGACAGCAAAGCAATTTTGAATTTCGGAATTGGCACCCTGACCGGCTCTGCCAACCAGACCGCCCGCAAAAGTCACGCCGGAAACATCTCCCAGACTATATCCGTTCTTAATAATTCCTGCCAAACCGCCACCGCCGAGAATACCGACCAGACCGCCTGCTTCACCGCACGCAATCACGTCCACGTCACAGATCATGCCGTCGATCTCACTTGCGCCCGAAACAACACCGCAAATACCGCCACAGAAATTGTTAGCATAGCTTGCGGTGGGATAAGTCGTATTCTCCTCGGCAAGCATTTCCATGCTTCCCGTAGCCGAAACGGTGGTTACATACGTACCCGAATCGATCTTTGCAATCAAACCGCCCAGGAAGGTGTTCGAGGTAGCCTTTTTACAAAGGATCGTAACGCCGTTTGCATGACAATTGTCAACGGTCGACTCACTCAACATCAATCCTGCAAGAGCACCGATTCCAAGCTGCTTGCTTACCGTTCCCTCAACGTGGAGATAAGCCTTTTCAAGAGTCACGTTGGTAACGCTGCCCCCCTTTACAACACCAAACAAGCCATAAAACTCATTAACGGGAGTTTCGGTGTTCATGGTTGCCTTTACGTACAAGCCAGAAATCTTCTTGCCGTTTCCGTCAAAGTTTCCTTCAAAGGGTGCCGCCTCGAGCAAACCGATCACTGCCCAGACATTGGCAGGTGCCTGCGTACCCCAATTTGCATATCCCGCGATATCGTTCAATGCAATGTCATTCTTCAAAACAAGGTACTGTCCCTTATAGCTGGTTCCTTCATTCACAGACTTTGCAAGAAATGCGAGTTGTTCTGCAGTTTCGATCACATAGGGATCAGCTTTGGTTCCGCTTCCGCCCGCAAAGGCTGTTGCGGCTTGACCCGTCCAAGCGGTATCTGCCGAAACAGGGATTGCAGCAAACATTCCGAGGATCAGAATCAATGCCAGTGTGATGGTCAATGTTCTTTTTTTCATTTTGGTTTCTCCTTTTTTTGTTTTTATTTGAGGGTTACCGCCCCCATTGTTTTTATTATAGCACAAGTTACACCTTGTTTCTACATGATTTGTGATTTCAAATCGATGATTTGTGATATAATTCATTGACGTTTTCAATTGGGACTTTGTTCCAAATTCATGATTTTCTTTTGGAACAAATGATTTTTATAATAAAACTTGACAAATCAGTCATTACATGTTAGAATAATCATAAATCACAAAAGGAGAAACGCGATGCAAAATTATATTAAAACACATGCACCAAAATACATCACTCTACCGGATACAAAAGCATATCACAATACAGCGGTATACAACAGTATCTTTGGTTGGAAAGATTATTACGTCATGAACCGTTTTATTTTTTCTCACCGCATAAACGATTTTAACAGCGATAATTTCCGTGCGCATGAACCGTTTAACATACATACCTATTACGAATTGCTCTTTCCGATACAAGGGAAAATCAGGTTTTTTTGTGAGAATCAAGTAATGGAATTTCGGGATAATATATTTGAATTCATTTCTCCATTTCACCTTCATGCAAGCCGATTGCTGAATGACTCCTCCTATGAGAGATTTGTTTTTTATTTTCCCAAGGATATTTTTTCCGAAATCGATCCAAATAATTTGTTATTGGAAAAATTTATGTCCGGCGAAACGGTATTTTTTCACTATAATTCGGACTATAATTCCCTTCTTATGCTTTTAAATGAAACGGAAAAGCAATTACAAAGCGATCATCCACTTGCCAATATCATCGCGTATAGCAATATGATCAAAATCATAGGGCTGCTTAATCATCATGCCGTGCCAATCAGCAAATCCAAGCCATCTATCCCTCCAAACGTGCAAGCGTTAAAGTCTTATATTGATGAAAATTTCTTATCCATTGAAAACACGTCGCAGATCGCCAAACACTTTTTTTATTCCCGTGAGCATATTTCCAGATTATTTTCCAAGCATTACAACACAAAGATTACGGATTATATTGCAAAAAAGAAAATAGATCACAGTATCCGATTGATCAAAAACGGAACCTCCATCTGTAACGCCTGCTATCAATCGGGATTTCAGAATTTAAATTCATTCACAAAGGCATTCAGAGCGACGATCGGCGTTCTTCCGTCAAAATACCAAAAAAGCTTCTATTTAAAAGACGATCCGCCGTCAAAGGAAAAAAAGTAATTCCAAAAAACGATTTTAAAATTTTTATGATAGCAGGGTACCTCCGTGCCGTTCAGCATCATTTTCATGAGCAATTCGGCGGATTCTTCTCCTGTGTTCATTTTCTTTCTCTCCTTTTGGGAAATGAAAAAGGACGACTGCAATGCAATCGTCCAAATTCGGATTATTTGATTTTTAGTTGGTTCTGCCGTATACCGCGTCGTTCTTGGTCAAGAGATACAGACAGTATTGGTTCATACTGATGCCCTCGGCTTTGGAATGTTCTGCCAAGGTCTTATGCAAGCTCTTGGGGATTCGCAGCTTGAACTGACCCGAATAAGATTCCAAGGAATCGGGTTCAGTGATCTCCACACCGTCGGCAATTGCCGCCTCCAACCATGCTCTCTTTGCATCGGTCGCATTGGCAATCGCACTCTCCATCGTTTCCCCACAGGTCAAGCACCCCGGCAATTCGGGATAGGATGCAACGTATCCACCCTCATCGGTATCGGGAATCAATTCCAAACGGTAAGGGAGCCTCATATATTCTTCAATCGTTTTCATGCTTTTGCACCTCACTTTCCACTATTTCTTTCACCATTTGTACGTAGACCTTTTGATCGGCTCATGCTTTGGAATCGTAATGGGCTAACACCCAGCCTTACGAAAGGTGTAATGGCTACTGCCGCTTCTTGGCGCGTTCATTTCATAGCCGTAGCTTTCCAACACACGGCGAATTCATCAAACCGCATATCCTTGGATAGCGACAATATCTTTTGGAGTAGTTTTTCCCATTTTGACATGCTTTAATCCTCCGCCTGCCTCTCACTATCTATATTATACATGGTGTCAATAGTTTTTTTGAGAAAATTTTAGGTTTGCGGCACGTCTTTTTCTTGATTGACACTCTTTTCTTGGGTTGCTTCGGGTTTCTCGATCCGATTGACGATCACCTCCACGGCATTGCTCCATTCTGTCACGTTAGTGCAGATCTTCATTTCCCGTCGCAGTTGCGCCATTCTCTCGGTCAACTCCGCGATCTGACCTTTGATCGGTTGCATCGTTTCACTGTCATAAATCGGCTTCAAGCGGTTTTGGAAGTTCCTTTCCAAAAGAAAAAGCGCATGGTCTTTGCTCCATACGCTCATCCTTTTATATTATTTATTTGTGTTTTTTATCTTTCGTCTCTATCTTCTCTACTCTTTTCCACCCTCTGCTAAAATTCACTGATTGCAAAGTGTTTCGATCTTCGCTCTAACACTTTGTTTAGATTTCGACTAATTTATGAAATCTTCGGTCATAGTCTTTCTAAACACAGTTATTGATTAAAGCAGAATAAAGAAATGAATTATAGACAATTTAGACATCAAACCATAGTCTTGGCAGGTCGCTTCCATCATACACCCAAACGTTTTCGGGATTGACAGAAAGATCCTCTGCGGAAACGAACTGTCCCCAGCCCATGGTATTTTTCAGGAAGCTCACGCTCATTAGTTCCTCGGGGGACTTATAATCGTTGTCCACAAAGCTATACTGCGTGGTGCAACCGTAGCAACCGAGCGACTGAGGCCCGGAAAAGTGATATACCGACTTTGTGTAAACGTTTTTTACATCCACGTTAGCGAGGGAGAAGCTATGTCTTGCAATGGGCGCAATACCATAAGAAGAGGCGGTGGATTCCCTCTCGTCGGTGGTGAAGAGAATGGTGCCGTCAGTGTAACAATTCACGATGGAGGATGCGGAAACGGCATCTGCGGCAATTCCGCCTGCGCGGGAGCCGGATGCTCCCTTAGCCGTGACATCTGCCGTGATCTAGAGGATCGGGATATTTGCCACCACCATAATGACCATGGTATAATACTCCAGCATTGCGTTCTCCAGCATGGTTTTGAGCGAATTGTTCACCAAGCGCACGTCGGTCAGCTTGGATACCACGGGCATGAGGGTATCCTTTAAGGTACGGTCATTTGGGCAGGCAATGAAGGTGTCGCACCATTCCTCAAAGATGGTGTCCGAGATCTTATCCTTGAGGTGTGAGATCGCCACACGAATGTCGGGATTGATGCTCTGCGTTTCAGTGAGAAAGGACTCAAACAGACCTTTGATGGGCGGTTTGAGATAGCCTATATTCTCCTGCACGGCAATGATGATATTATCGTTGCGGGTGTAGGAGGTGGTAATAACCGAAAGTGCCGTTTCCAGATCTGCCTTGACCTGCTTTTCATAGATCGAGAGTGCCTTTTTGAGATAGACAAACGGAACGCTGGCAAAGGTGATAGCAAGGACGGGAATGAGGAAGGGGTTTCGGATCGCCAATGCCAACACGCATCCGACCAGCATCAGCAAGACCGACGCGGCGCAGGCAACCGAAAACTGCTTTTCCTTTCCCATTTCCTCCAAGGCGGTTTTGATACGTCCGATCTCCACCACCAATTTACGGTTTTTCTTCTCGCCCCTCGCGGTCAACGACTGATCGCGGAGGCTTTTTCTTTTGTTGAAAAAAACAGATAAGTCTTGCGTCAGTTGGTCTGGTGTAATGCGCAATAGAAAAACCACTCCAACCGTAAAGATCGCAAAACAAATGATATAGACAAATACTGTTGTGCGATTGCCGTGTCGCCTCTGTACTCCAAGGTGAAGTGCATTGATGCAGTCTTTTCATACTGTGCAAGCAGCTCCGCCTGCTTTTGGTTGACAAGCAACGTGATGGTCACGGGCT
>JAGANE010000054.1 GCA_017624395.1 Clostridia bacterium | reverse complement strand
TGCGCTCCAACTGTACCACACATCGCATGACCGTTCCGATGGAAGCGATGGATGCCGCAGGCGAATATAAAATTTGTTATCGTATTGTAAAAGAACGCAAGCCTTATTTTTCCGAGGTTGGTGAGGCGGAGAAATTTGCTTCTCCCTTTTATCCTGTCAGGAGCGAGGAAAATGTGCGTTTCTACCATATTTCCGATGCGCACAATGAGGTGGAAAAGCCGGTAGCGGCGGCAAAAGCCTATGGTAAGATCGATTTTCTGATCTTGAACGGTGATCTGCCAAACCATAGCGGAGAGATTGCAAACTTTGCAACGATTCATAAAATTGCCGCAGAAATCACAAACGGAGAGATCCCCGTGGTGTTCGCGCGCGGGAACCACGATATGCGCGGTATTTATGCCGAAAACATAGCCGAACACACGCCAACCGATCACGGTCGTTCTTATTATACCTTCCGTTTGGGAAGTTTGTGGGGGATGGTGTTGGATTGCGGGGAGGATAAGTGCGACGGTCATGCCGAGTATGCACATACCATCTGCTGTACTGATTTTAGACAAAGACAAACAAAGTGGATACAGAGTGTTATAGATAGCGCGGCAGAGGAATACGAAGCCGAGGGAGTGGACAAACGGATCGTTATTTGTCACGATCCATTTACCGAATATCAGCCTTCGGACATTGTTTTCGAACAAGACGTCGCCATTTATAGAGAATGGGCGCGGTTGTTGCGAGAATCAATTAAACCGAATATGATGATTTGCGGTCACGTTCATCAAGCTTATATTACGAATATCGGCGATGAATTGGACCGGTTGGGACAGCCTTGTCCTGTTGTGATTGCAGGCGCAACCGGAACGAGCGATGAGAAACATCAAGGGTGGCTCAATGTCAAGGGGGTTTTCATCGGTGGAGGAGTTGAGACAACCGATGGCGTATTTGATGTCTGCTTTGTTGGAGATGATAGCAGATACTATAAAAAAAGTAGAATTGACTGTTAATTTTGGGAGGGGAAAATGGCATTTATTGAAGAAATCAAAAGAATCAAGTCGATGAAAGAAAACGGCAAGAAAATTCCTCTGCCGTCAAATCATTTCTTTTTAGAGGACAACTCGGTACTGGCATTTCCACGTGGGGACGGAGATACAAGACAACCCTATATTTATGATGGTATGATGGTATGGGCATATGCCTGCGGATATATTCGCGCGCAAGAGGGAAGATTTAGTATTTTTCCAGAGGTGAAAGAGGGAGAAGAACCCCATGTTGCCTTCTTTGCGAATATCGACGGTGAATTGATATCGCTTTTGGGAATGCCGATTTTGAATGAGCCGGCTGTTTTGTCAAGATATACTGTTCTTGCAGATGCCGCAGTCTATTATGTTACCGAGGTCAAGGATTATACCTTTGCTGTTCGTGTGTTCCTTTCTGCGAAAAAGGAAATTCATTTCTCTGTTGGTGTTTTAACAGATCGTAAGGATCATGCCCCTATTACCGTGTCTTCCTTCTTCAATCCGTACCTGCGCAACGATAATAGTAGCTATGTTCTCTGGTATCGCTATTTCAAGGAAGGCAGAGTCAAAGATCCCGATACCATAACCTTTTATGTGACCGAAGGGGATAAAAAAGATTGCAACATCGTGCATCTTGGTATCCGGCAGTTCTGTGCAGAGAATTGTAATATTCTTTACCGTGAGCAGACAACGAAAAAGGCACAGTTCAACGGTGGTATCAACTGTAATCTAAATAACGCACGTGTTGCAAGAAAATGCAAAATTGATTCGCCGATGCATTGTACCGCTTTCAACGATTATGCAATCGCAGGGGATGTAACCACAATCCAATTTCAAAAGGAAGCGCGCTTGGAATATCGTTTTGCGATTTCCAATGATAAAACCGAAATGAGCGGTGCGATCACCGATACATTGTTTGACGAGGTGAATCACAATATCAAAAGCAACCTTGAGTTTTCGATTGAGGAGACCGACTGTACCACATTTTCTCCCGAAACACTTACCGCCTTTTTGCGCAAGGT
>JAGANE010000362.1 GCA_017624395.1 Clostridia bacterium | reverse complement strand
ATCCTCGGTAACACCGATAAAGGTCTTGAACATCAGATTAAACTTTTTGATGTCGGTAAAATCGTGACCGCCGCACTGAGGGCATCCGATGCCCTTTTCCTTGATGTACGCCGCCATCTCCTCAAAGCTCCAGCCTGCGGGATTGTCCTCAAGTCCGTTTTGGAAGGCGTAATCCTCAATCAGCTTGTCCGCACGGTGACGCATTTTGCACTGCTTGCAATCCATCAAAGGATCGGAAAATCCGCCTACGTGTCCCGATGCCACCCATGTTTCGGGGTTCATGATGATGGCGCTGTCCAAACCGACGTTATACTTGCTCTCCTGAACAAACTTCTTCCACCAAGCGCGCTTGACGGTGTTCTTGAACTCTACGCCGAGAGGGCCGTAATCCCAAGAATTGGCAAGACCGCCGTAGATCTCGGAGCCGGGGAAAATAAAGCCACGCGTTTTACAAAGCGCAACAATTTTGTCCATTGTTTTTTCTGAATTGTTCATGGTTGTTCTCCTATATCGTTAGATAATCAATTTATTATAGCATTTTCCAACCGAATTGTCAAGAGGTACGCAGGATTTTCAAAAAAATCGATGGTAAAGCGGCGCAATTTATCGGCATTTATCCCTTGACATCATTCCGCAGTTATGGTATAATATGACTATCAAAGAAAAAAGGAGTAAAAAATATGAAAACGTTTCAAAAGAGAACGTCGCTGACCGCTTTGCTTTGCGTTCTGCTGGGCGCGATCCTTTTGCTGGGAGCCTGCACAAACGGTGGCACAGAGGGTGAAAGCACAACACCTCCCCCCTCGGACAACGGCACCGCCGCAACCACCACCGAGGAAACGGTAACCGAAGCCGTAACCGAAGCACAAAAGATCTCTTACACCGTCACTGTTAAAACCGAGGCAGAAAATGCCGTGCAGGGCGTCCGCATCCAAGCCTGCAAGGGAGAATTGTGTTTGGCTCCCGTAATGACCGATGCCAACGGCGTGGCAACCTTTCAGCTTGATAAAACCGAAAACATCACCGAATATCACGTAAAGATCAACAAGCTTCCCGCGGGTTACACGGGCGACACCACCGCGGAGTATTCCTTTGAAGCAGGATCGACCTCTATTGTGATCACCATTGCCAACCCCGCCGCATAAATCCCATAAAAAGCACAACCCCGCAGAGTCCACTCAAACTCTGCGGGGTTTTTGTATGTCAGCCGCCATAGACGGCATCGGCTTGCAAAAGCTTTCTTATAAAATATCCTGTACCAGATTGACAATATCCCGATGGATCTCGTCAATCGAACGTGCCGCGTTGACAACGCAGATACGCTCGGTATCCCCAAGTGCCTCAAAGACACCGTAAAAACGATCCCTGACACGCGAGAGACGATCAACGTTCTCGTAGATCTCCACCGTCACGCGTCCCTTGCCAATGCGCTCCATGCTCTGCTCGGGCGTCAGATCCAAAAAGATGCAAACGTCGGGGCGGCGGATCTCGGGGCAGGAAAGATTCATATCCTGCACCCATTTTGCATCGGTCTCACTTCCCTGATACGCCAAGGAAGAATAATAATAGCGATCACAAATCACGTCCACACCGTCGGAAAGCATTTTTTCAATGCCGTTGACGGGGTTGGTGTTATGAAAGATGCGATCCAGCACAAACAGTGCCGCCATTTCGCAGGGGGTACGCTTGGAAACACCGCTCAGGGCATCCCGCAAAAGTCCGCCGCTGACCGATTCGGTCGGCTCTGCCGTACGGTAAACGCGTCTGCCGTCCTCGGTCAATTTTTTTGTTAAAAGCTCAATCTGCGTTGTTTTTCCCGCGCCATCAATTCCCTCAAAGACAATAAAACGTCCCCGTTTTTGTTGTTCTTGCATAGCGTTAGTCCTTCTTTTCCTCTTTTGTTCCATCCTCGGCACGCAACGCAAGAACCTCCTCCTTCAGCTCTGCCAATGCAGACTTGAGACGTGTCATTTCTTGCGCAACGGGGTCGGGAATGTGGATCTGATCCAGATCGTTATTGACACGCTGACCGTCCCGCTTAACCACCTTTGCGGGAATTCCCACCGCCGTGCTGTTATCGGAAACGGGATGCAGCACTACGGCGTTTGCCGCGATCTTGCTGTTGGAGCCGATATAAACAGGTCCCAAGACCTTTGCTCCCGCACCTACCATGACGTTATTTCCAAGCGTGGGATGTCTTTTGCCTACGTCCTTGCCCGTACCGCCCAGCGTAACGCCCTGATAGATGGTACAATCGTCACCGATCTCGGTGGTCTCGCCAATGACAACCCCCATACCGTGGTCAATAAAAAATCTCTTTCCGATCTTTGCCGCAGGGTGGATCTCAATTCCCGTCACAAAGCGTGCGGTCTGGCTCAATGCGCGTGCCGAAAGATAATGCCCGTTTTGATAGAGCTTGTGTGCCACGCGATGTGCCATAATTGCATGAACTCCCGAGTACAACAATAACACCTCTGCGGTGCTTCTTGCGGCAGGGTCACGCTCCTTGACCGTTTGCACGGTCTCCCGTATTTCTCTCTCCGCCGAAACAATGGACAGCGCGATCCTGCGCTCGGTTTCGTTGATGCGGTCAACAATCTTTTTTCCAACCGTGGTTGCCTTTTTCTTCATCAGCAGCGGCTCCTTTTCCCCGTCATCGTTTGATACAGATCGTACTGATAATATTATACACGCAAACCTCGCTTTTGTAAATAGAAAAGCCAAATTTTTTTGCAAAAAAACGCAGGGCTGTCACCAATGCCGACTTGGCATTGGTGACAGCCCCTTTTATAAAGCTATCTAATTGGCTCAGATCTCTTTATTTTCTTCCTCGGAAGCTTCCGCATTTGCGGGAATTTCCTCGGCTGCAACCTCCTCGGCTGCTGCCTCAACGGCGGGAGCATCGGTAGGTGCTACAAACGTGACCTCCTGTGCCTCGGCGGTTGCGCTTGCGGTGGTTTCCTCAGCGGCTGCCTCGGGTGCGGGATCTGCCTCGCTGTAAACGATCGGTACACTTGCAACAAGCTTCTTGACGATGCCTGCCTCAACCAATTCCTCGGTGGTCTGGTAAGGAATGCGATAATCGACTTCCTCATTCTCCAGCTTCGGCAGTGTCAGATTCTCTCCGCAAAGCTTTTCGATCAGCTCAAGTGCATACTTGAACTTACGCTCGCCCTTGATCTTCATGAGTACGGGCACGCTTGCGTACTTCTTCTTGGACGACATATCCACAATACCGTACTTGGTATCTGCAAGCTCAGCGGGATCAAGTGCCAGGTACAGGTACAAGGTCTTGGTCTTTGCGTTGATCTTTGCAACGTGGGTTCTGCCGCGGTTGAACGCCTCGTAGTTCCAGCTGATGCGGTTCTTGACACCCTTGTAGGACAGAAGTGCGTTCTTAATAATATTGTAGTATTCCTGAACGTTGCCCTGCGACTGGGACAGACGGGACTGGAAGCTTCTCTTGTAGCGGGTAACGATACGTACAAATCCGTTGCGCTCATCCTCAAGCATTGCGGCGTACTTATCTGCCTCGGCAACCGCGTCGATAAAGTCGAGCGGCATAGAACCGAATCCGCCAAATCCTTCGTCATCATCCTCGTCGTTGTCGTTATCGTCGTCATCCTCATCGGTTTCGGGCTTTTCTTCAACGATCTCGGCAAACGCCTCAACTGCGGGCTCCTCTACGATCAGGCGTGCAGCAAGCTCGTCAACAACGGCTTCCTTCACAGCTTCTGCCATAGCCTCGGTCCAGGTTTCGGGAATATTTGCATCTGCTGCGTTGTTGACAGCCTCGGTAATGGTCTCAACCGTGGTGCCCTCAACTGCCTTGGGTGCTACACCGTCAACGGTGACAAGCTCAAATGCCTCGGCAACAGAATCTGCAACGATTGCGCAAATATCATCGTTGCTCATTTCCTCAACGACGATCTCCTCGGTAGCCTCTGCGACTTCCTCGGTAGCTTCTGCAGCCTCCTCGGTAGCCTCTGCAACTTCCTCGGTAGCCTCTGCAGCCTCCTCGGCAGCCTCTGCAACTTCCTCGGTAGCCTCTGCAACCTCCTCGGTAGCCTCTGCAACCTCCTCGGTAGCCTCTGCAACCTCCTCGGTAGCCTCTGCGACTTCCTCGGTAGTCTCTGCAACTTCCTCGGCAGCCTCAACAGCTTCCTCTGCAGTTTCCTCAACTGCCTCGGACAATACCATCGTGTTGGACATTGCTTCGCTGACAATTGCATCAACAACAGCCTTGAAGTCCTCGGGAGTGATCTCGTCGGTGTCTTCCTCGGCAACTGCAAGAATTGCGATTGCATCGGTTGCGTCTGCAGACTCATTGAAGTTTTCAGCAAGAGCGTCTGCAACTGCCGCGCGGAGTGCATCCTCGTCTGCCTCAGCCTCAACGTCCTCGTTTTCAACAGCATCCGCAAGCTCATCAGCCTTTGCATCTGCCATATCTGCAGCAACGTCTGTTTCGTCCACCGTTTCCTCAACGGTCTCCTCAACCTCTTTTTCAAGCTCAATTGCGGAAACCTCATCCATAAGCTCGCCCATGGACTCGGCAACTGCATCCTCAACACCCTCGGTGTCTTCCTCGGCAGCCTCAGCGTCAACCTCGTTTGCAAGCTCATCGGCAAGCTGATCGGCATTTTCTGCCAGAACTGCGTCGGCATCAACGGTATCCTCTTCCTCTGCGGGAACAACTGCGGGAACCTCGCCCTCGGTGTCGATGACGGTTTCCTCATTCTCCTCGCTCAAGCGTACACGCTTCAGGTAGAGACCAATGATAATAAGAAGTGCGATGAACAGGAGAACCAACAGAACGAGAAGTGCAATGCCCCAAGGCGTGAGCCAGAAGGGCGTATTGTACTCGGGTGCCAGCACGAAGGTGATCGAGCCGCTGCCCGAAATGCCGTCGATCTGAACGTATCCGTCCTTGACGGTCACCGTGTAATTCAGCTCGCTTGCCGAGGTCATCGTGCCGTTGACATCTTCATAAATATAAAGATCTGCGGCGGTCAACTCGGAAATGCGTTTGCCGTACAGGGTGTCGGAGATCGGGATCAGAACCGTAAAGGTATCACCTGCGGCACCTGCCACGTTCAGCGTGTACTCAACGTGAGCCTTATAGCCGCGAAGCGCACGGCGGTTGATCTCGGGGATCGTAACGTCCGCCTTGATACCATCGGCAAATCCCTTTTCATTGACGAGAATGAGCAGGTAGGGAGCATCGGCAGTACCGGCATTGATCACGGTTTTGAGAATGGTCATGGTTGCGGTCAACGTGCCGTTGGTCACACCCTTGAATTCATAGTTATCGCTGCCGGGGAGCTTTGCGGTAACCGTGTAAACACCGTAATCGGAAGCGCCTGTAAATGCTACACCGTTGACCGTGTAGGTGATCAGCGCACGCACGTTTGCGGGAATGTCTCCTGCAACCGTCAGCATAAAGACAGTAGGATCTGCCTGAATACCCGTGTTGCCGAAGTAGGTTGCATCTGCAAAGGTAACCTCAAATACCTTTTTGTTGATGGTGATCGAGGTGGTTGCGGAAACCGAGTTGCCGATCACGTAGTTGGCATCGGGAGAGGAAGCGGTGAGCGTATGTGTACCAACGTTTCCAAAGCCTTCGCCATATGTAATTGCAAGCGCATAGGGCTTATCCTGTGCGTCAAAGCCGGTGACCGAGATCTTTGCAAGATCGGCATCGCCCCAAGTAAATGCGGTCTTGGGAAGATTCCAAGTGATCTTGGTGATCTGGAGGGGATCTACCGTAACGGCAACCTTAAGGGGTGCGATCACGTAGTTTTTGTTGTTGAGCGTTACGTTTACCGACGTATAGTAGGTTCCCACGCCGCTGACACCGTTTACTGCCACTGCAAGCTGGGAGGTTACGGTGGGAGCATCCTCGCGGGTGCCGTTGACCGTTGCCATGCCCGTAATTGCGGGAGCAGTCAGGGTGTTGACGTTGTAGGTGGTCTGACCGGGAACGTAGGTCACGTTCACACCGACGTTGGAGGTGTTCCCCGCAACATCGGTCTGCTCGGTTGCCCAGCTCAGCGTAGCAGGCTTGATCTTGGCTGTGATCGAGAGATCGCGAGGAGCCTGATATTTATCAAGCAGATCGTCCATTCCGCTCACGCCGTCCTTCAGCTGAACAGCGAAGGTCACCGTGATCTTGGTGGCGTTCTCTACGTCCTTGCTGTCAAAGGTTGCCGATTTGACCACGAGCTCAACGTACTGTTGATCCGCCGCGTCGATTCCGACGGTGGGATCTACGGTAACGTCGGCATCGGTGCTGCCGTCGTAGACCTTGTAGTAGCCGCCCGCTGCGTCAGCCTTGATCGTGGTGCCAAACGTCAAATCGCTTGGAGCCACCGTGATCTTGGTAGTTTCGGCAGAGGTGAGGACGGTGAAGCTGCAGATCAGCGTTGCGAGCATCAAAAGAACGATCGCAACGGCGGAAAATCTAAAGCTTCTTGCTTCTGTTTTCTTGCGTTGATTTTTCATTGCACATCAACCCTTCCGTTAAAAATTTTTCGCAGATGACCGGTTTGTTTTCCGCAAATAGGCTCTGCGTGAAATTACAACCTGCTTTATTATATCACATTCAAAAAGAGTTGTCAACACAATTTTCTCGTTTTTTGGAAATGTTTTTAAAATATTTTTTGTTTTTTTCGCAAATTGCGGCGTTTTTTTCATTTTTTGGTGCTTTTTGTAAGGCGTATCGGTGTTTTTTATGTTTTTACGGATTTTTGACTGCCTCTTGACAAAATCGGAAAAATTTGGTATACTATTCCCACAAGTATGATTTTTTGGGAGGTTTTTATGCCAAAATCAAAAGAACGGGGCGCATTGCCTGACGGCAAGCATGTGTTTGGTACCGCACGTGTCGGAGAAAAGGGACAAATCGTGATCCCCAAGGAGGCGCGCGAGCTGTTTGGCATCGCTTCGGGCGACACGCTTTTGATCCTCGGAGACGAGCGTACGGGGCTGATCGTCACCAAGCCCGACGTCATCCACAAGGTTGCCGCAAAGGTCTTTCGGCAGATGGAAAAGGAATAAAAAAGCCCCCTTTTGCATCTAAAAAGCAACGCGGCGGCGACTCGCAAAAATATCCTCTTGACAAACGGGACAAGTTGTTATATAATATTAGACAAGAAAATTTGGAAAGGATTGCAAACAGCAATGTCAAAAAACGTTTCCGAAATGTTTGGGGAAATGGTCTTTAACGATGACGTCATGCGTGAAAGGCTCCCCAAGGAGGTCTACAAATCTCTGATCAAAACCATGGCAACCGGCAGAACCATCGATCCCTCGATTGCCGACGTGGTTGCAAACGCCATGAAGGATTGGGCGGTAGAAAAGGGTGCAACGCACTACACACACTGGTTCCAGCCGCTGACAGGCGTCACCGCCGAAAAGCACGACGCCTTTATCTCCCCCGTAGGCAATTGCAAGATCGTAATGGAGTTTTCGGGCAAGGAGCTGATCCACGGCGAATCCGATGCCTCATCCTTCCCCTCGGGTGGACTGCGCGCCACCTTT
>JAGANE010000361.1 GCA_017624395.1 Clostridia bacterium | reverse complement strand
TTCCCGCCAAGATCGCGGGCTGCGGCACGATCGTGATGGTGACCCCCCCGTCCAAGGACGGCAAGGTCAACCCCGCCATTTTGGCGGCGGCAAAGATTGCAGGCGTTGACCGCATCTTTAAGGTGGGCGGTGCGCAGGCAGTGGCAGCGTTGGCATACGGCACCGAGACGGTTCCCGAGGTGGATAAGATCGTCGGCCCCGGCAACGCCTTTGTAGCCGAAGCAAAAAAGCAGGTGTTTGGAAAGGTCGCCATTGATATGATCGCAGGACCGAGTGAAATTTTGGTGGTTGCCGATGCGACCTGCGATGCAGACGTGATCGCGGCGGATCTGCTTTCACAGGCGGAGCATGATAAGCTTGCAAGTGCGGTGCTTGTCACCGATAGCGAGACCTTAGCAACCGAGGTCAGTGCGGCATTGGAGCGTCAGATTCCAAAGCTTTTGCGTCATGAGATCGCACGTTCTTCCATTGACCGTAATGGCAAGATTATCGTAGCCGAAAATCTGGAGCTTGCGATTGAGATTGCCAATGAGATCGCACCCGAGCATCTGGAGCTTTGCGTGGACAATCCCTTTGATTATATCAGCAAGGTGCGTCACGCAGGATCGATCTTTATGGGCAAAAACTGTCCCGAGGCACTCGGTGACTACTTTGCAGGTCCCAATCATACGCTGCCCACCAGTGGTACGGCAAAATTCTCCAGTCCCTTGTCGGTGGACGATTTTGTAAAAAAATCACAGTTTACTTATTATACTGCCGAGGCACTTTCCAAGGTTGCCGATGACGTGGCGCTGTTTGCAACGCGTGAGGGTCTTACCGCACACGCCGCAAGTGCCGTGGCAAGAAAGGGCAAGTAATTATGAGTCGTTTTTTGGCAGAACGGTATGCTTCCTTGGTGGCTTATACCCCCGGAGAACAGCCTACCGATATGAAGTACATCAAGCTGAATACCAATGAGTCGCCCTTTCCGCCCTCCAAGGGCGTGCTGGACGCCATCAATACCGATGCAGTCAGCGCGTTGCGTCTCTATCCCGATCCCGAATGTGGGATTCTCAAGGAAAAAATTGCAAAGCAATATGGTTTTGCAAAGGAGAATATTTTTGTTTCCAACGGCTCGGACGATATTCTGAATTTTTCCTTTATGGCATTTTGCGACGGCAAAAAATGCGGCGTTGCGTTTCCCGAGATCAGCTACGGCTTTTACAAGGTGTATGCCGATCTGTACGGAGTGGATGCCAAGATGCTTCCGCTTGCCGAGGATTTTTCGGTTAGTGCCGAGGAATATTGCAATATCGGAAGAACGGTTGTCATCGCCAATCCCAACGCCCCCACAGGCATTGCTCTTTCGGTGCGTGAGGTTGAGCGGATCGTTGCAAGCAATCCCGACCACGTGGTCGTCATTGACGAGGCATACGTGGATTTTGGAGCCGAAAGCTGTATTGAATTGGTGCATCAATATGACAATCTGCTTGTGGTGCGCACTTATTCCAAGTCGTTTTCCATGGCGGGCGCGCGCTTGGGCTTTGCCATCGGAGGTAGGGAATTGATCGCGGATCTTGATAAGATCAAGTATTCCACCAATCCTTACAACATCAACCGCCTGACGCTTTTAGCGGGCGCGGCGGCAATGGACGACTACGATTATTATATGGAAAACTGCCGTAAAATTGTGGCAAACCGCGCGTATACCACCGAGGCGTTGACCTCGCTTGGCTTTGAGGTCTTACCCTCCAAGGCAAACTTTGTGTTTGCACGATCAAAAAAAATCGGCGGTGAGGCACTTTACACCAAACTGAAAAAGCGCGGGATTTTGGTTCGCCATTTTAAAACCGAAAAGATCAAGGATTTTAACCGTATCACCATTGGTACGTTGGGCGAAATGAAAAGCCTTGTTGCCGCCGTGGAGGCGATCCTCGGTGAAGCGGCAGGGGAAGAATAAAAAGGAGATTCATCATGTTTTGTGCGGAAATTACCCGTAAAACGGGAGAGACCGATATTCAATTGAATTTAAAGCTGAATGCAAACGGAACGTCGGAGATCCACAGCGGATGCGGCTTTCTCGATCATATGCTGACCTTGTTTGCCAAGCACGGTCGCTTTGATCTGACGCTTTCCTGCAAGGGTGACGTAGAGGTGGACTATCACCACAGCGTGGAGGATATCGGAATCTGTTTGGGACAGGCATTCCGTCAGGCACTTGGAAACGGGGCAGGTATTGCCCGTTACGGCAGTATGCTGTTGCCGATGGATGAGGCGCTTGTGATGTGTGCCGTCGATATTTCGGGGCGTGACTGCCTTGTTTGCAATCTGCAGATCCCTGCACAAAAGGTGGGGGATTTTGATACCGAGTTGGTGGAGGAATTTTTGGCGGCATTCGTGCGCTCTGCCGCAATTACTCTGCATGTTCGTCAATTGGACGGTAAAAATTCTCACCACATCATAGAGGCGGTCTTTAAAGCACTTGCACGCGCACTTTCGGCGGCAGTTGCCGTTGATGCGGCAAGAAACGGTGAAATTCCTTCTACCAAGGGAGTGCTTTTATGATCGCGATCGTTGATTACGGCGTGGGGAATCTGTTTTCTTTAGAAAGCTCTTTTCGTTTTATCGGAGAGGATGTGACCGTGACATCAGATCCCGATGTCATTCGCCGTGCCGACCGCGTGATCCTTCCGGGAGTCGGTGCGTTTGAGGATGCCGCACGCAAGCTTAGGCAAAGCGGGCTTGACCGTGTTGTGATCGAGCAGGCAAATAGCGGTAAGCCTCTCCTTGGCATCTGTCTTGGTATGCAGATGCTGTTTGAAAAAAGCTATGAATACGGTGAGCATGAGGGGCTGGGGCTGATCAAGGGAACGATCCAACCGATCCGTGACGTGATCCCTGCCGATTATAAGGTCCCGCACATTGGCTGGAATGCGCTTTTCTTTGGAAAGGAAAAAAGTCCACTGTTCCGTTATCTCAATGAGGGGGACTACGTCTACTTTGTTCATTCCTTTTACGGCGCCGATTGCGCGGATTCCGTCATTGCCACCACCGAGTACGGCGCAACACTGACGGCGGCGGTCGCAAGCAAAAACGTGTACGGCACGCAATTTCACCCCGAAAAGAGCGGAGAGGTGGGGCTTTCCATTCTCCGTGCCTTTTGCGAGATGTAACAGAAAGGATTTCCTTTAAGATGAATATTTTTCCTGCAATTGATCTGATCGACGGCAAGGCGGTTCGCCTTGTACGCGGTGATTATGCGCAAATGACGGTTTACAGCGATGATCCCGTTTCGGTTGCCCGTAGCTTTGCGGCGTGCGGTGCCAAATATTTGCACGTTGTGGATCTGGAGGGGGCAAGAGACGGCTCTACGCCCAATATCGAAACGGTAAAGGCTTTGATCCGCGAAAGCGGACTTTTGGTGGAGATTGGCGGAGGAATTCGCTCAATGGAGACCGTAAAAAAATATATGGATGCAGGGGCATACCGCGTGATCATCGGAACTGCGGCTGTGACCGATCCTGATTTTCTTGACGAAGCACTTGCCGCATACGGAGATCGGATTGCGGTTGGCGTGGACATTCGCGACGGTATGGTTGCCATCAAGGGTTGGACCGAGCTTTCGGCACTGACCTGCTTTGATTTTTGTGAGCAACTGCAAAAAAAGGGCATTTCCACCGTCATCTGTACTGATATTTCCAAGGACGGACTTCTTGGCGGAACCAATCTTTCCCTGTATGCCGATATGGCAAAGCGGTTTCAACTGAATATTACGGCATCGGGCGGAGTATCTACCGTTGGCGACGTCCAAAGGCTTGCGGAAATGGGGCTTTACGGAGCAATCCTCGGCAAGGCGCTTTACACGGGAGATCTTGACCTTGGCGCGGCGTTGCAGGCGGCAGGAGGATCTGACGTATGATTACCAAACGAATTATCCCATGCCTTGACGTCAAGGACGGGCGTGTGGTCAAGGGCGTGAATTTTCTCGGCCTTGCCGATGTTTCCTCTCCCGTCAAGCTGGCGCAATTTTACAGTGAAAACGGTGCTGACGAGCTTGTTTTTTACGATATTACGGCATCGGCGGAGGGCAGAGCGCTCTTTACCGATATTCTTTGCGAGGTTGCCAAAACCATTTTTATTCCGCTTACCGTTGGCGGAGGCATCAACACGGTGGCTGATTTTGACCGCGTGCTGAAATGCGGTGCCGACAAGGTCAGCGTCAATTCGGGAGCGATCCGCAATCCCGATCTCATCTACGAGGCGGCACGGAGATACGGCAGTCAATGCGTGGTGCTTTCGGTGGATGCCAAGCGCGTAGACGGTCAATTCCGTGTCTTTGCCAAGGGAGGCAGAGAGGATACGGGAATGGATGCTATTGAGTGGATCAAGCGCGGAGTTGCCTCGGGTGCGGGAGAGATCGTACTCAACAGCATTGATACCGACGGTGTCAAAAAGGGCTTTGATCTGGAAATGCTGGAGGCGGTTTGCAAGGTGGTTGACGTTCCCGTCATCGCATCGGGCGGCGCGGGATGCAAGCAGGATTTTGTCACGCTGTTTCAAACGCTTCCGAGTGTGGACGCAGGTCTTGCTGCCTCGATCTTTCATTTTGGAGAGGTTTCTATCTGTGATCTGAAAAAGACACTTCAGGAAAACGGGATCGAAACCCGTATGCTACAATCAAAGGAGGGCTTTTAAAATGCTCAATATAGATGAATTAAAATTTGACGAAAAGGGCTTGATCCCTGCCATTGTGGTGGATGCCGACAGCAAAAAGGTGTTGACTGTCGCTTATATGAACCGCGAATCTCTTGAGATCAGTATTCGCGAGGAGATGACCTGCTTTTGGTCGCGCTCTCGTCAGGAGCTTTGGAGAAAGGGCGAGACCTCGGGCAACCGTCAGCATATCGTCAACATTATGGCGGACTGCGACCGCGATGCACTGACCGTGCTGGTCAAAAAGGACGGCCCCGCCTGCCATACGGGGGCAGACTCCTGCTTTAACGATTACGTGTTTGAAAGTGAAACGCTCGCGCCCTTTTCCTTGGAGTCTTTGTTGGAGCTGATCCGCGGACGCAAGACCGAAAAAAAGGAAGGATCCTATACCACGTATCTGTTTGAAAAGGGCATTGACAAGATCCTGAAAAAGGTGGGCGAGGAATGCACCGAGGTCATCATTGCAGGCAAAGCAAACGACAAGGATGAAACCATCTATGAAATTTCCGACCTCGTTTACCACGTGATGGTGATGATGATTGAAATGGGAATCTCTCTGGAGGATATTCACAATGAGCTTGCCTCCCGTCACGTGATCGATCATAAGATCAAGCAGGAGAAGATGACAAAATGATACCAAAATGTAATTTGCACGCACATACCACCTTTTGCGATGGAAAGAATACCGCCGAGGAAATGGTGCAGGGTGCCATTCGTCAAGGGTGTGAGGTGCTGGGTTTTTCGGGTCATTCGCCGTTGCCGTTTGATGCGAGCTGGTGTATGACAGAGGAAAAAAACGAGCTATACCGTGCGGAGATCCTGCGTCTGAGGGAAAAGTATCGGGGAAAGATCGATATTTTGTGCGGCATTGAGTACGATAGCTTTTCTGTTTGCTCGCGCCAAGGATATGATTACATCATCGGCTCTGTGCATCACGTTGAACGTGAGGGGATCTATATCCCCGTAGACGGTGACAGGCGTTTGATCGAAGCTGAGGTCGCACGTTTGTTTGGCGGCGATTATCTTGCCTACGCACGCGAGTATTACGAGCAGATGTACACCTTAAAGGAAAAGACCGACTGTGATATTGTTGGGCATTTTGACCTCCTGACCAAATATAATGAGGACGGCTCCATGTTTGACGAAGCCTCTGCCTCCTACCGAGATGCGGCACTTTCCGCATTGGAGGCGGTTTTGAAACAGGATCTTTTGATCGAGATCAACACGGGGGCAATTTCCCGCGGATATCGCAAAACACCCTATCCCGCGCCCTTTATTCTCAAATATATTGCCGAAAAGAAGGGGAGAGTCATTCTCAACAGCGATAGCCATGCTGCCAACACCGTGCTGTACTTTTACAGTGAGGCGGTAGAGTACGCCAAAAGCTGTGGTATCAAGGAGCTGTATGTCTATCAAAACGGAGCATTTGTTCCTTTTGCTATATGAAATCAACGGAACTGCCGAAAAACAAGCGGCTGTTCCGTTTTTCTCTTGACAGAACCTCTTTTTTGGGGTATAATTAAAATATGCAATTGCAAAAACGGGAAAGGAGTGGCGCGCATGGAAGGTCGATTTTATGTTTGCATTGACCTCAAAAGCTTTTATGCATCGGTGGAATGCGTAGAGCGCGGATTGGATCCGATGGTGGCAAATCTGGTGGTTGCCGATCCTGCACGTGGGAGCGGCGCGATCTGTCTTGCCGTTTCTCCTGCCCTCAAAGCACTTGGCGTGCGCAACCGTTGCCGTATTTTTGAAATTCCAAATCAAATGGAATATATCACTGCATTGCCGCGCATGAAGCTTTATATGGAATACTCCGCACGCATCTATTCCATCTATTTGCGCTATATCAGTGCGGAGGACATTCATATTTACTCCATTGACGAGTGCTTTATCGACGTCACCTCTTATTGCCGTCTGTATTCCAAAACGCCCAAGGAGCTTGCCGTCATGCTGACCGATGCTGTACGCAGGGAGACGGGCATCTGTGCCACGGTGGGCATTGGAACCAATCTCTTTCTTGCCAAGGTGGCATTGGATATTACCGCCAAGCATACGCCGGATCATTTGGGGTATCTTGACGAGGCGATTTTTAAAAAGACCGTTTGGTATCATAAGCCGATCACCGATATCTGGAACGTGGGGCGTGGGATCGCCAAGCGCTTGGAGCGTCACGGCATCTACGATCTTTGGGGTGTGGCGCACTGTGACGAGGCGCTTCTTTACCGTGAGTTTGGGGTCAATGCCGAGTTTTTGATCGATCACGCACACGGTGTGGAGCCTTGTACCATTGCCGATATTCACGCATACCGCTCCAAGAGCAATTCGATTTCCAACGGGCAGATCTTGTTTGAGGATTACTCCTTTGAGGATGCGCTTTTGGTCATGCGGGAGATGGTGGATCTTTCGGTACTGGAGCTGGTGGAGCGCGGACTTGTTACCGATTCCATCACTCTGTCGGTGGGATATTCCAAGGATACGCTCAAGCCTGCGGGAGGAACGGTCAAATTGAATGAGGCAACCAATTCCCACAAAAAGCTGGAGCAGGCGTTCATTTCCTATTTTGAACGCACCGTCAGCCGCAATGCTCCCATTCGCCGCCTTACGGTGGGATTGAATCATCTTGTTGACGAGGAGAATGCCACCTACGATCTTTTTACCGATCTGGAGGCGGAAAAAAGAGAGCATGACCTGCAAAAGACCGTGTTGGACATCAAAAAGAGATTTGGCAAGAACGCAATTTTAAAGGGAATGAGTCTGGAGGAAAAGGCGACCGCAAGGATTCGCAACAAATTGATAGGAGGACATAACGGTGGAGAAGATTAGCCTAGCCGAGCGCGCACGGCAGTTTATGCCGTTTTCGGCTTTGCGCGGCTTTGAGGAATTGATCAGACAGCAGGAGCGCGAGATCACTGCGCGCCGTGAGCTTTCGGAATATGAGGCTGAGCGACTTTCGGGGAAGATGCGGCGTGTGGAAAAGGGAATGCTTGTGCGTGTGACCTATTACGACGGCGATGCATATGTTACCACCGAGGGAATGGTCTCCGAAGTTGATTTTTCTCTGCGTTTTTTGCGCGTGATCAAGAGACAGATCAAGCTTGACGATATTACCGATATTGAGATAATGATCTGAAACGAGCGGCTGAGGGCCGTTTTTGAAGTGAACAAAATGCGCCCCGCATCAGCGGGGCGTGAAATTTATGCAAAGCATTCGGCATATTTTTTGTTTTTACGAAGCTCGTCGCGTATATTCTGCGGATAATTTTTAAGCTCTTTTTTCCAAAAATCTTCTCCGATGGGGGCGAGGTCTCCCTTTTCTATCTTCGGCAATGCCGAGATTAACGGGGCAGAATATTGATATTCACCTTCATGATAGATGCGTTGATACTTCTTGCAATGGTCAAAACCTTTGTCAAAATAATTCAGAATATTTTCCAAACTGCCATTGTTGTCCTTTTCATATCCGGACAAGGTCAAATACAAATGACCGATATCCCAATGCCATCTTCCACATCTACCGTCAACAAAAACTGTTTCGTAAAGATTAATAACCGACAATAGAATTTGTCTTCCATATTCAGAGGATGATACAGCAGGTCTTAGGGCTACCGATTCGGAAATCGCAAAGCTAAGATTTGAAAGAAGCGCCATAATTCTTTCACCCTGATATCTTGCTTTTTCTTCACCGACGGTTGCCATAGGCAACAATAGTTCCTTGCAAATAATAATAGCATTTTGATCGTTGGCGAGAGCTTTTGCCTTTTCATATTCTCCCACTCGGCAATAGAGTGGAGTTATTTGACAAATGGCTATCTCGCGATCCTCTGAAGAAGGATTTGCTTTTAACAGCTTTTCGTAAACTCGTATGGCTTCTTGCCAGAAAACGTTTTTTGCGTTAGAATCACTATCATATTCTATGATCCCCGTAGAATCTGCAGGACGCCCTTTGCTACCGTATTTGTTCCATCCCCACATATGAAGGGCTTGGGCAAGTTTCAATAGAATTTTTGGTTCGTTCGGAAATTCCTCAGAGGCTGCGCGAAGCATATTGATACATTCTCCAACATCTTCGGATAAGCTTCCTTGATACATTCTAAATCCTTGTTTGGTCAGTATCTTGGTAGCATTTTCAAGAACCGTTTTGATTTTTTCTTCTCTTTCATCATGATAACCGAACAACTCATCAATGGAAACATGAAAATAATTTGCAATCGCAGGTATGATTTCCATATCGGGATAGCTGCCGCCCGACTCCCAACGGGAGACTGCCTGCGCGGTTACACCGAGGGCATCGGCAAGTGCTTCCTGTGTACGCCCGTCACGGCGACGTAATTCGCGTATTTTGGTTCCTAAATTAAGTTGCATAATAGCATCTCCTTGATTTTTTTCACCGGTGTGATTTTATTATAGCATATCATAAAAATAAAATCAATTATCAAATAGTTGTTTAAAGCTCAACCATTGTTTGAATTTTGTAAAGTAAAAGACATAGCGTACAAAAAACGCTATGTCTTTTACTTTTAAATATTTAATGCTTTTATTCGCTTCGCAGCGCTTCCACGGGATTGCGTTTTGCGGCAAAGCCCGAGGGGAACAGACCTGCAATAAAGGTCAGGAACATACTGATGACAACAAGGATCACAGCAGCCGCTACGGGGAGTGCCGCCTTGAGGCTTGCAAGACCTGTCAGCTCAAACAGTATGATATTGATGATAAAGTTAAAGAACAGTGTTGCCAAAATACCGATCATTCCCGCCACAAAGCCGACGATCAGCGTTTCGGCGTTGAACACACGGCGAATATCCTTTTTGGATGCACCGATGGCGCGCAGAATACCGATCTCCTTAGTTCTTTCCAATACCGAAATATAGGTGATGATACCGATCATGATCGAGGATACCACCAAGGAGATTGCCACAAAGGCGATCAGCACGTAAGAGATTGCATTGATGATGGTAGAAACCGAGGACATCATCAAGCCCACCACATCGGTGTATTTGAGGCGGTCTGCTTCTTCAACCCCCTCGTTGTATTCCTTGATAAAGGCTTCCAACGTATCCTTTGATTCAAAATCCTTGGCGTAAAAGTTGATCGAGGCAGGGGATGCCTTTTCTGCGGCTCCCAGCTCCTTTAACACCGAATCATAGGTGGCATCGGTTTGAGGTGCAAGGCTATACAGCATTTCCTCCATTGTTGCAAATTGATCATCGGGAATAAAGTTGCCCTGCAAAAGCAGCTTAAAGCTTTCCTCGGTAATCGTCAGCGTTTTGATGCGCTCGGTCATTCCCGCATAAATTTGCTGCATGGCTTCTTCACCGCACAGAGCGATCAAGCCGGGAACCGACATGGGCATTTGTTCATTGGCTTCCATACCCACCAAAGCAAGCATCAGCTGCTGGGTGGAGAGGATCGGCATGAGGCTGATCATGTTATTTGCCGTTACGGTCACACCGTTTGTGGTGCTGCTCAATACAGCCATGATCGGTGCAAGGCTCATTCCCGTGGGATCCTTTTGCTGCGCAATGTTCAGCATCAGTGTCAAAAGCTCCACGCGGTATTCCGACGGCATAATACCAAAGAAGCCCAAAAAGCTTTCGGGGGAGCTGACCACCAATTGATCGGCAAAATCCTTGTTCTGAAGGATCTGCTGTGTCATATAAGCGTAAAGCTTTTCCATGGTGGCGTCGTCTACCTTGTCAATCAGCTCCTGAATATTTTCACGGGTGTAAACCGTTCTTTCAAATTTCAAGCCCGTCAGTACGTTATAGTCGGGCGTTGCCTTTTGCTGATTGATTACATCGCTGGTAGTGTTTTGCTCCAAAATAAAATCTGTCAATGCCTTGGTGTATCCGATCGCGCCCGAAATTGAGGTTGCGGTAGCCCCCTCCTTGGGACGAACGATACCCGAAATAGTCAGCTTGGTTCCGTTTTCAGTCACGAATTTTTCTTGGTCAAAGATCTCTTCGCGCATATCGTACCAAATGGGGTAGGAGGTATCTCCCACGGTGTAAGATGCGTTTTCCTTTTTGGCATAAAAATCCGAGGTGTTCAGGAGAAGGAACTCCATGCCGAGAAAATCATCGAGATCGTAAGGCTCCAGAGGTGTTGTATCATAAACACCGTTTACCATCAGATCGTTCATAATGTCCTCCAGCTCGGATTGATCCAATACGCCGAGCATGTAGAGTGTCATTTTGCTGATCTGATTGTTGGGACCGACCACAAGGACGACCTCGTTTGCGTTTTGCGGCCAACGGCTGTTTTCACCCACCAGCTCGTATTGCTCGTCAAGAAGCTCTTGGTTGTTGATCATTTCGGACATAACGTTAAAGCCTGCGCCACCCATCGAGTTGATCATTTCACCAATGCCCGAAAAGGCGTCTCCCATGTTGTCAAAGATGGTGGTGGGGCTGACCTGCGTTTTTCCGTCGGCGGTAAAGATCTGCAGATCGAAATTGTAGGTGTATTGAATGTCACTGACCGAATCCTTGATTTGATCGTAGTTGTCATCCAGATATTTTTTGAACTTGACAAGATTGTTGCTTGTTGTGGCGCTCATTGCCGACATCATGCTGCCCATCGAGTCATCAACGTAGATTTTGTTGGGGTCGGTCTGCGTTGCCTGTAGCTCACTGACCTCGGTCATGGCAGTGAACAGCGCACTGTAATCCTGCGTTTCCTATTGAATGGTCAGAGGATAGGTGGAAAGGGTATCGCGTTGCACCAAATTGATATAGTTGTTGACACCCGTGGAGACCGAAAGGATGAGTGCAATGCCGATGATACCGATCGATCCTGCAAACGAGGTCATAAAGGTGCGCGCTTTTTTGGTCATCAGGTTGTTGAGTGAGAGCGAGAGCGCCGTAAAGAAGGACATGGAGCGCTTTTTGCCGCCCTTGTTCTTAAGTGCCGCCTTTTGCTTGGCTCTGCGCGCCTTTTCTGCGGCAAGAACCTCTGCCTTGCCGATCTTGACCACGCCCGAGGGGAGCTTTTTGCCGCCTTCGGCTTGCTGTGCCGTGTAGGGGTTGGAGTCGTCTACCACGCGGCCGTCGATAACGCGGATGATGCGGTTGGAATACTCGCGTGCAAGCTCGGGGTTGTGCGTGACCATAATGATCAGCTTCTTTTTGGAGATCTTGCGCAAAATTTCCATGATCTGTACGCTTGTCTGCGTGTCAAGCGCACCTGTCGGCTCGTCGGCGAGCAGAATATCGGGATCATTTACCAACGCGCGTGCAATGGCGACGCGTTGCATCTGTCCGCCCGACATCTGATTGGGCTTCTTTTTGATCTGATTTTCCAAGCCGACCTGACGCAGTGCGTTGATGGCGCGTGCGCGACGCTCTCTTTTGGAAATTCCCGAAAGTGTCAGGGCGAGCTCCACGTTGGCAAGCACGGTTTGATGGGGGATCAGATTATAGCTTTGAAATACAAAGCCGATCGAATGGTTGCGGTAGGTATCCCAATCGGCATCGTTATAGCGTTTGGTGGAAACGCCGTTGATGATCAGGTCACCGCTGGTATATTGGTCAAGACCGCCGATGATATTGAGCAGAGTGGTCTTACCGCAACCCGACGGACCGAGGATCGAAACAAATTCGTGTTTCCGAAATTCCAACGAGACACCGTCAAGGGCACGGACGCGGGAATCTCCCGTGTCGTAGTCTTTGATGATTTTTCTGAGTGTGAGCAAAGTGTTGCCTCCTGAATAAGTGAATAAAAATATCATACCACATTTTTTTAAAGTGAATGTGAATAATTCAAAAATTTCAAATCTTTTTTTGCCTCTTTTTTTGCCAATATCCGTCACATAGGATCACTTTCGGTCGAAGCCCCCGAAAATTGACAGGAATAGAGGTGATGATAAAATCCCTTTTGCGCAAGTAGCTCCTCGTGGTTGCCTTGCTCAATGATCTTTCCGTCGCGCATAACAAGGATCACGTCGGCGGATTCAATGGTGGAAAGACGGTGAGCTACGATAAACGAGGTTCGTCCCATCATCATGCGTGCAAATGCGTTTTGGATCTTCAGCTCCATACGGGTATCAATGGATGAGGTTGCCTCGTCAAGGATCAGCATAGGGGGCAGGGAAAGCATGACGCGCGCGATACAAAGCAGCTGCTTTTGTCCTTGGGAAAGTGTTCCGCCGTTTTCACCCAATACCGTGTCATAGCCCTGCGGCAGACGTTTGATAAAGGAATGTGCGTGTGCGGCTTTTGCGGCGGCAATCATTTCCTCGTCGGTGGCATCGGGCTTGCCCATGCAAATGTTTTCGCGAACGCTTGCGGCGCGTAGCCAGGTATCCTGCAAAACCATGCCCCAATTGGCACGCAAGGAGGATCTTGTAATGCCGCGAATGTCGGTGCCGCTGACCTGGATGGCACCTTTGTCAACTTCATAAAAACGCATCAAAAGATTGATCACCGTGGTTTTTCCACAGCCCGTGGGACCAACAATGGCGACACGCTGTCCCGATTTTACCGAAAGATTCAAGTCGCGGATCAGCTCGCGATCGGGTGTATAAGAAAACGCGACATTCTCAAGCTCTACGCTTCCGTCCACCGTGTCAAGCACTCTTGCATCGTCCGCATCCTTGGGGACGGTTGGCTCGTCCATCATTTCAAAAAGGCGGGAAGCGCAGGCAAGTGCGTTTTGCAGCTCGGTCAAAACTCCCGAGATCTCATTGAACGGCTTGGTGTATTGGTTGGCATAGGAAAGAAATACGGAAAGCTGACCGACACTAAAGCCTCCACCGCCAATGGCTACCAGGGCACCCGTCAGGGCAACGCCCGCGTAAACAAGATTGTTGACAAAGCGTGTACAGGGATTGGTCAGCGAGGAGAAAAAGGTCGCACGCAGAGAGCAGGCTCCGAGACGGTCGTTGATCTCGTTAAATTCTTCCACCGCCTCGTCCTCGTGGGCAAAAGCCGCAACGGTCTTGTGGTTGCCGATATATTCGTCGATCATGGACGTCTGCTCGGCGCGCGTTTCGGATTGCAGCTTGAACATCGAGTAGGTGCGCTTGGCAATAAACGATGCCACAAACAGAGAAAGCGGGGTGACAAGGATCACCACAAGCGCGATGTCGGGACGGATCACAAGCATGATCACAAGTGTGCCGAGAATGGTAAGAAGCCCCGTAAAGAATTGCGCAAAGCCCATCAAAAGTCCGTCGGTGAATTGATCAACGTCGGTCATCATGCGGCTGACGATCTCTCCCGTGGAGTGGTTGTCTAGATAGGAGAGGGGAAGCTTTTGCAGCTTTTCAAAGGCATCGTGACGCAGCTTTCGGACAAGACCGTAGGTAATGCGGTTGTTGATCACACTCATCAGCCACTGGCAAAGCGCACAGGCAAGTGTACAAAGGGCGATCCAAAGCGCAATGCGCAAAACGCCGTCCAGATCCACCAATCCCTTTTCTACGATCAGGTCAAGGGCGTCTCCCGTCAAAAGCGGGATATAGAGCGTTAGTGCAACGCTGAGGGCGGCAAAAAGGAGAGAAAGGATCAGTGCGGGGAGGTAGTGCTTTAGTTCTTTTAAGATTCGTTTCAGCGTTTTACGATCAAATCCAAGCTTTTTGGCAGTGTGCTTCATACCGTCTCACCGCCTTTCCGAAATTGCGATTCATAGATTTCGCGGTAGACCTCACACGTACCCAATAGCTCCGAGTGGGTTCCAACGCCCACGGGCTCACCGTCCTCCAAAACCAGAATGACGTCTGCATGTTGAAGCGATGCGGTGCGTTGAGAGATGATAAATACGGTGGGGTGATATGGGAGATTGCGAATGGCTTGACGAAGGGCAGCGTCGGTGGCGTAGTCGAGCGCCGAGGAGCTGTCATCCAAAATCAGGATCTCGGCTTTTTTGACCAATGCGCGCGCAATCGTCAGACGTTGCCGCTGTCCGCCCGAAAAGTTGCGTCCGTTTTGCGCCACGGGAGCATCAAGACCTCCGTCTTTTTGTTGCATAAAGTCCTTTGCCTGTGCGTCCTCCAAGGCTTGCCAAAGCTCCTCGTCGGTGGCATTTGGATTGCCCCATAAAAGATTGGAACGCACCGTACCACGGAACAGAATGGCTTTTTGCGGTACTACGGCGATCCTTTCACGCAATTCCTCGGTGGAATAGGAGCGCACGTCGCGGCCGTTGACCAAAACGCACCCCTCAGTGGCATCGTAAAAGCGTGGGATCAGATTGACAAGCGAGGTCTTTCCCGAGCCCGTAGAGCCAATGACACCCACCGTAGCACCGCGCGGGATCGCAAGGTTGATCCCCGTAACCGAAGGCTCGATATGTCCCTGATAGGTCAGGGAGACGTTGCAAAAATGAACAGCGTTGGAGTCGTCACCCGTTTGCCCGTTTGCCACCGTTTCCATGCCCGAGGGCGCCTCAAACACCCCCTCCACGCGCTTGGCGCAGGCAAGGGCTTTGTTGACAAGAATAATGGTATTTGCAAACTTGACAAGCTCAACAAGGATCTGCGACATATAGTTGATCATTGCAACCACATCACCCTGCGTCATGTCACCAAGCTGCACCAGCTCGGCTCCCGACCACAGCAGCACAATGATACCGAGATTAACAAGGATCAGTGTCAACGGATTCATCAAAGCCGAAATCTTACCCACAAAATTTTGAATGCGGTTATGATCCTCGTTGGCTTCATGAAAGCGTGTAACCTCCTCGTCTTCCTTGCGAAAGGCACGGATCACACGGACTCCCGTCAAGTTTTCGCGTGTGACTGAGGTCACGCGATCAAGATTTTTTTGTACTTTTTGGTAAATGGGAACGCTTTTGAGCATGATGGTAAACACTACCACCGACAAAAGGGGAATGACCACGGCAAAGATCAACGCACTTCTGGCATTGACCGTAAACGCCATGATCATCGCTCCCAATACCACCACGGGGGAACGCAAAAAGAGGCGGAGCGTCATATTGACTCCCGATTGCAGCTGATTGACGTCTGCGGTCATGCGGGTGATCAGGGTAGACGTTCCTTGACGGTCGGTCTCATTGTAGGAAAAGCCCTGTACGTGCGCAAAAAGATCCTTGCGCAATCCCGTGCTAAAGCCCACAGCGGCACGCGCGGCAAAATACTGTGCAATCAAAGCACAGATCAGACCAATCACGGCAAATGCAACAAGAACACCGCACATTCCAAAAATATAGGGCTTGTCTCGGTTGGCAATACCGACGTCAATGATCTGCTTGACCACGAGTGGAACCAAAAGGTCAAAGATCGCCTCTAAAAATTTGAACAGAGGGCTGATAACGACTTCTTTTTTATAGGGCTTGAGATAAAACAGCAATCTTTTCATTGTCCTTGCTCAAAACCTTTCTTTACTTTAGTATATCCTAAATATTATACATCTTTTTATAAATAAATAACACCTTACCACATGAACATTTTGTGAATGATTTGTAAAGCAAATAATAAAATGTGGCTGATGAAAAAAGATCCGCCATGGTAGCGGATCCGGTACACTGACAAAGGAGTTTGCACTGTCATTTTTATGAAAAGTTTTGGTCAAGCTTTTTCAAAAGCTTGCGCAGTGGAGGCTGCGGAAGCCTCCTCGCTCTCCGCAGAGAGCGAAACACTCCATTATCTTTTTCTTGTTCGCCTGGAGGATCTTGCAGGCTTTGCGGGCTTATGCTGTGCAACAAATCCTCCCAGCACCGAAAGCAAAAGCACGCCAACGTGTAAAATGCAGGAGAGCCATCCCGTATATCCCGATGCGTATGCGCGGAAAAAGAGCGATGTAAAGATCATCAGCGCCATCAAAAGCGTGCCGTTCAAAAGTCCGCAGAGGAGTGAAGCCTGACCGTGGATCCGCGCAGAGATCAAGCCGCCCAAAAAAGAGGTCAATGCCGCAGCAATGAGGGGCGAGGGCGACATCCTAAAGGACGACAGCGTTATCTTAATCTGCCAGGGCAATCGCAGAACTGTTACTGC
>JAGANE010000360.1 GCA_017624395.1 Clostridia bacterium | reverse complement strand
GTTGGTTACAAACAGGTCGTCCCCTACAAGCATCAGTCTGTCGCCAAGCTTGGAGGTCAACTCGCTCCAGCCGTCAAAGTCGCGCTGATCAAGCCCGTCCTCAATGGAAAAGAGCGGAAATTTTTTGGAAAGTGCGATCCAATTTTCAATCAGACCAGACCTGCTGTAAACCTTTCCTCTCTTGGGCATATGATAGCTGCCGTCCTCGCTGTACCATTCGCCTGCGGCACAGTCAAGTGCAATCTTTACCCGCTCGGTATCGTAGCCGCTTTCCTCAATGGCACGGCAAATCAGCTCAAGAGCCGCCTCGTCATCGGTCAGATCAGGAGCAAATCCGCCCTCGTCTCCAACCGTTGAGGCGTAGCCCTCTGCGCGCAAAAGCTTTCCTAGCGTGTGATAGATCTCACTGCCGATCCGCAACGCCTCGGCAAATGAGGTAGCACCTACGGGGACGATCATAAATTCTTGAATTTCAACGTTGTTGGAGGCATGCGCACCACCGTTGAGAATATTCATCATCGGGATCGGAAGTCGCTCTGCCGAGGCACCCCCGAGGTAGCGGTAAAGAGGGAGGTGATACCAATTTGCAGCGGCACGAGCGCTGGCAAGGGAGACCGAAAGCAGAGCGTTTGCACCAAGTCTGGTTTTGTTTTCTGTGCCGTCAAGATCGCAAAGAATACGGTCGATCTCAGCCTGCTCAGAGGCATAAATGCCCGAGAGTGCGGGGGAAATGACCTTTGCCACGTTGGATGCGGCGTTGAGAACTCCTTTCCCTTGATAACGGCGGCGGTCGCCGTCGCGAAGCTCACAAGCCTCGTAAATTCCCGTGGAGGCTCCCGAGGGAACACTTGCAACGCCAACTGTTCCGTCCGATAAAAAGACCGTTGCTTCTACGGTCGGATTTCCGCGCGAATCTAAGATCTCACGCGCACAGCAACGAATGATCTGCGGTTTGTTCATCGTAAAAAATCCTTTCAATGGCAAATTTTTTGAGACAAGGATATTATAGACGGTGTGATGCGGAAGTATTCACATTTTACCCGAATGGCGGTGTAAAATGACTTTATATTGGGGGTAACGGTTATTGATTTGTTTCGTTGTTTCTTTTCAAAAAGGCTTTCAAGCTTGGAAATAGCGGTGAGGGATCAAATATGCGAGCGATCCACTTGCTTGCCAAACGGATCAAGGGGGCGTTGATCAACGTCGTGATCAGTGTACCAAGACCAATGCTGTGAAAGGCGGCGTGTCCGATCGTTGTCCAATTAAAGGTCAGGACGTCACCAAAGAGGGTGAGTGCCAAAATGACGGACAAAAGGAGCAGGGAAAGATCAAAAAACAATTTGACACGGTGAATGTCAATATGAAAATGCTCAGATACCTCCGCTACAAATAGTTCAAACACCTGCAAGGGCATATACGTGCAAAAAAAGCAAGCAACGCCAAGCGCGGTGATCATGTCACCCAAGATCAGGAGCAGCCAACGGACAAAAGTTGTGTCGGGTTGCAGTCCTCCCAGCAAAAAAATGAACAGATTCAGCATATAACCATACAAAACGGCTACTGCAAATGCAAGCAAGTATCTCCAATTGAATTTGCGCACAACCACGCAAAGAAGAAGGAGCAATGCTCCCTGAATCAAATATTCAACCACTCCAACGCTCAACGAGCTCCAAAGCCGCGACAGTGCCTCGTGTACAATAAAGGCGGGCGCGGCAATCATGGAAACGCCGAGATCGGCGTTGCTGCAAATTGCAACCCCAAGTGCCACAAGCGTAATTCCGAGCAACCATAACAATTCGGAGGATTTTTTGATTTTTTTCATGTTTTTATTTCCGTTTCAATATAAATTTGTACCTATTATAACACAGACCGCGGGGAATTGCAATAGCCAAAAAAGATGATTGTAAAAGATTGTCGAAAAAAACAAACGGCAGATGACTTTTGCACAAATCTCCTTTTCTCGACATAAACTGACGTTGAAGGAGGTGTAAAATATGCGCGATTTCACACAAAAAAAGCCGTGTGTAACGGTCATAGGAGCTATGACGCAGGCGATGAGAGCGCAAAAAGTGCTTGCGGCATCGTCAATTCGCGCTGAGATCATCAAGGCGGAGGCAGATCAATCACGCAAGGGATGTTCGTATGCACTTTCTTATTCCTGCAGCGAGGAATGGAACGTGCAAAGAATTCTTCGGGAATCAGGTGTTCTTCGAGGGCGACGTGAGGATGGTGGAGCATGATCTATCTGGACAATGCCGCCACAAGCTTTCCAAAGCCTCCGCGCGTGATTGCCGCACAGGAAAAATGTATGCGTATGGAATGCGGAAATGCGGGACGAGGCTCGCATCTGCTTGCTATGCGGGCGGCTGAACGGATCTATGAATGCCGTGAAGCGGCGGCGGGGTTATTTGGCGTTTCTTCGGCGGAGCGCGTAATCTTTACCATGAACACTACGATGGCGCTCAACTATGCTCTGAAGGGGCTTTTGCACAAGGGTGCACACGTTCTGCTTTCTGATATGGATCACAACGCTACGTTTCGTCCAATCTATAAAATGGCAAAAGAGGGATGGATTACCTATGATGTCTTTCCCACTTACACCAATGATTCTCACAGAACGGCGGAAATGATCTGCCAAGGGATCCAAGCGCTGATCAAACCCTGCACGCAAATGTTGATCTGTGCGCATGCATCCAATATTTGCTCTGCAGTGCTTCCCCTGGAGGAAATCGGTAGACTTTGCAATCATTACGGTATTTTGTTTGTTGTAGATGCGGCGCAATCGGCGGGGCATCTTCCTATTGATATGGCGAGAATGCAGATCGATGCACTTTGTGCCCCGGGGCACAAGGGATTGTTGGGTCCGCAGGGGAGTGGCATTTTAATGCTTGGTGAGGGAATTGTTGCCGATACCTTGGTGGAAGGCGGAAGCGGGTATCAATCCTTGGAGGGCGATATGCCTGCGGAAGCACCCGAAAGATATGAGGCGGGAACGTTGCCAACACCTGCTTTGGCGGGACTTTGCGAGGGAATCCGAACTGTGGAGCGGCTTGGAGTGGATTCGATAGAAAGACACGCACGGGAGCTGAATTCCTATCTTCAAAAGCGCTTGCTTCGTCTGCCAAAAGCAATCGTTTATGCACCGCATCACGTCGGCTCGGTGCTTCTGTTCAATCTTGACGGGATCTCAGCCGATACGGTGGGGAATGCCCTGAATCGCAGAGGGATCTGTGTGCGATCAGGTTATCATTGCTCGGCGCTCGGACACGCAACCCTGAAAACACCGATCGGGGGAGCGGTACGCGTCAGCCCGGGAATTTATAATACAGTGGCACACATGGATACCTTGATTGATGCTTTGCAAGAGCTGTAAATAAAAAACAAGTGGAAATGCAGAAAATTCGCATTTTCACTTGTTTTTTATCATTTGGAAATTACTTTTGATTTTTGTTTTTGGCAAACGACGCTACCGTTCCGCCAAGCATAAAAAGTGCCAAAACGTTGGGGATAACCATCAGATAGTTAAAGGCGTCGGTCAACTCCCAAACAAGATCATTGGAAAGGAAGGAGCCGAGAACCACAAAAGCAATCGAGATCACGGTAAAGGGAATGACACTCTTTTTGCCAAACAGAGCCACGGCGTTTTGCTTGCCAAAGAAGTACCAACCGATGATGGTGGAAAAAGCAAAGAAGAACAGGCAAATTGCTACAAAGGATTTTCCGATGACAGAGCCGAACGTACTGGAAAAAGCAAGCTGTGCCATGTTGGTTTTTGTAATTCCGGAGCCATCGACAGCCGCAAATTCGGAAAGAGATCCACCCTTGGTATAAAAAACGGTGATCACGACCAACGCCGTCAATGTCAAAACGATAAAAGTATCAATAAATACGCCGACCATGGCAGAAACACCCTGATCGTGGGGCTTATCCACCTTTGCCACTGCGTGTGCATGAGGGGTAGAGCCCATACCCGCTTCATTGGAAAAGAGTCCTCGCTTGGCACCCTGACTGATCGCTTCCTTTATCGCATAGCCAAATCCGCCCGCAATAATGGCTTGCGGCTGAAATGCATATTTGAAGATCAGGGCAAAGGCTTCGGGAACCGCCTTGAGATTCATCACCAAAAGCACAAGACAACCAACAATGTAAAGGCTTGCCATCACGGGTACGATCTTTTCGGTTACAGATGCAATTCTTTGAATGCCGCCAAGGAAGATCAAGCCCGCCATTGCCGCAACCGCAATGCCGCAAACCCACGCGGGGATATGGAAAGCATTATGAAACGCCTCACCGATCGAGTTGGACTGTACCATGCCACCCATAAAGCCGAGTGCAAGAATACAAGCAACCGAGAAAAATCCCGCGAGAAGCTTTCCAACCTTTCCGTGGAACGCCGCACGAATATAATACGCAGGACCGCCAAGCACCTCACCGTCCTCGGTGTAGACCTTGGTCTTTTGTGCCAGCGTTGCCTCGGCGTAAATGGTTGCCATGCCAAAAAATGCGATCACCCACATCCAAAAGATCGCACCCGGACCGCCAAGCAAAATCGCACCGCAGGCACCAACGATGTTTCCCGTACCAACCTGTGCCGCAATTGCCGTGGCAAGTGCTTGAAAGGAGGACATTCCGCTGTTTCCGTGCTTTTCGCCCTTCAGCTTTATGCCGCCAAACACACGGCGCATGCCTTCTCCAAAGCATCGTACCTGCACAAAGCGGGTACGGATGGTAAAGTACAGACCGATGCCTACAAGAAGAATGATCAAAACGTAGTTGGTCAGATATTGATTAAAGGTAGATACGATTTTCAGTAAAAGCTCTTGCATATGATAGCATCCTTTCTTTTCCGTATCGCGCAAACAAAAAAGGAACGATCAAGGCAAAGATCGCTCCGAAGAAAATAAAAACAGAAATGCCACGCCCAAAAAGTACGTAACAAAAACAGTCTCTGTCCTTTTGCCTGAGAGATTCGGCTTACGCCTTGCACCTTCGGCACCCTTGCGGGCTTCTCCAGAGTTCCCTTGGCATTCGGTTTTATCCTTTCGGACTCCTGAGAGTGTTACTCCTTCGGCAGACGCCCATGCGTCACTTTCCCGAGTGCGTTCAACGGGGTATTTGATTGATGTCACATATTTTACCACAATGAGCTTGCTTTGTCAAGAGGTTTTGATATTTTTTCTGCTTTCGCAACAAAAAAATAGAATTCTCGCCCCCAAACTGCTAAAAAACCAATTCCGAAACGTAGTCCTTGCGAATCTGTGTGGGTGTTTTTCCCGTCTTTTCTTTTACGAGCTTGCGGAAGTACGCCGTTGTCTGAATACCTACACGCTCCGAGATTTCTTCCACAGAGAGATCAGTTGAGGTCAATAAAAGAACAGCTTTTTCCACCAAAAGTGTGTTTTTGACCTCTATGGGAGTTGTGTGTGCATAGGAGCGAAAAAATGCATACAATCCCGATTCGCTTATGCCGCAATGCCGTGCAAGATCAGAAATTTGAAAGTGTGTATGTGTGCTGATGTACTCCTTTGCTTTAGCCAGCAGCTCCTGCTGTGGATCCGTCTGCATCTCGCGCATCGTTGGTAAAAGCCGTCCCAAAACCTCGTACAGCAATCCCACGGTTGAGGCGTTGACCGTCATGTCCTCGCTCAGACGATCCAATAGGGATAAGGTATCTTTGTCGAGAGAAAGCTTTT
>JAGANE010000006.1 GCA_017624395.1 Clostridia bacterium | reverse complement strand
GGGGACCGCGTAGCGGTGGAAGGAGAGAACCAAAGCAAAGCTAAAGCTTTTTGGAACCACCAGCACTGCTGGTGGTTTTCGTTTCACAAAAAAGCAAGGACTGACAAGCCGTCAGCCCTTGCAATCTTTATTACAATTTACTTTACAAACTCACTGTAAATGGCATTCAATGCCTTTTCAAGGTCGCGCTCCTCCACACCAACAATGATGTTCAGCTCGCTGGAGCCTTGATCGATCATGCGAATATTGATGTCGGCATCCGAAATTGCCGAGCAGACACGAGCTGCGGTTCCCTTGGATTTGACCATACCTCTACCAACCACGGCAAGGAGTGCCAAGCCGTCCTCAATGACGATGCTATCGGGCTGAACGCGCTTGTTGATCGACGCGATCACGCGCTCACGGCAGGCATCCAGGTGTGCGGTGGCAACGATCACGCTCATGGTATCCACACCCGAGGGGAGATGCTCAAAGGGCATATTGTTGTCCTCCAGCACGTCAAGAATCTTTCTGCCAAATCCGATCTCAGAGTTCATCATATCCTTTTCCACAGAAATAACCGAAAAGCCCTTCTTTCCTGCAATTCCCGTAATCACGCGCTCGGTGTCGTACTCGTTTGTGCTGGACACGATCATGGTGCCGGGTGCCAAAGGATCGTTGGTGTTGCGAATGTTGATCGGAATTCCCGCATAGCGGACAGGGAAAATCGCATCCTCATGCAAAACCGATGCGCCCATATAGGAAAGCTCACGCAGCTCGCGGTAGGTGATGGTCTTGATGGGAAGCGGATCGTCAACGATGCGAGGATCTGCCATCAAGCATCCCGAAACGTCGGTCCAATTCTCGTAGATCTCGGCATCAGCGGCACGCGCCACGATTGATCCCGTAATATCCGAGCCACCGCGGCTAAAGGTCTTGATGGTGCCGTTGGGCATGACACCGTAAAAGCCCGGAATCACGGCATACTCGTGATTTTTCAGCTCCTGGCGCAGCTCCTCGTTGGTTTTTTCACCGTCGTAGCTGCCGTTTTCACGGAAGCAGACCACCGATTCGGCGTCGATAAAATCAAAGCCGAGCAGCTTGGCAAGGATCAGAGAGTTGAGATATTCTCCGCGGCTTGCTGCAAAATCGCGTCCTGCGTAATGCATGATCGCGTTCTTGATATAATCCAATTCACCCGAAATATCAAAATTCAAGCCCAGATCGCGAATGATCGAGGTATAGCGATCACTGATCTGCGCGTAATATTCAGTAATATCCTCATGATTGCGCACCATGTCATAGCAGTGGTACAGCATATCGGTCACCTTTACGTCGGCGGCATAACGCTTGCCGGGTGCCGAAGCGATGACGTAGCGGCGGTTGGGATCCGCTTTGACAATTTGTGCTACCTTGCGGAATTGCTCGGCGTCCGCCAAAGATGATCCGCCGAATTTAACTACCTTCAGTCCCATAACTTTCTCAAAAGCTTCCTTTCGAATGCTCGATCTCGGATCGATTTTTAAAACAATTAAAGACACATATTATAATTATATGAGAAAACGTGCGATTTGTCAAGAGACAAAATGACGAAAGATCAAATTTTTCGGACAAAATCACGTACAGATTGCAAAAAAATACCGAAATCTGTTGCAACGGCACAAAAAATTTGCTATAATATTAGAAAATCCATTACCAAAAAGGACGAACCGATATGAAACGTAGCAGCGGCGTGCTGATGCACGTCTCCTCTCTGTGGGGAAAATATTCCGAGGGGGCTTTTGGCAAGGAGGCACGGGAGTGGATCGATTTTCTCAAAGCCTCGGGCTTTTCCGTTTGGCAGGTGCTTCCCTTCTGCCTGCCCGACGAGTGCAACTCTCCCTACAAATCCTTCAGCGCCTTTAGCATCAATCCCTTTTTTATCGATCTGCCCACGCTGTTTGATCAAAAGCTGTTGACTGCCGACGAGCTTTGCCAGGCAGAGCAGAAAACACCCTATGCGTGCGAATTTGAGCGTCTTGCCGAGGAGCGCTTTGCCCTTTTGACCAAGGCATCGGAGCGCGTAACCGACCGCTCCCCCATCAACGCCTTTTTAAAGGCACATCCGCAAACGGCAAATTTCTGCCGCTTTATGGCGATCAAGGCAACCAACGGCGGCAAGGAATGGGTGGATTGGGAAACCGACGTTCCCGATGCAAACATTCTTTCGGCATGGCAATTCACCCAATACGAAGCATACCGTCAGTGGCGCGAGATCAAGACCTACGCCAACCAAAAAGGCATCTCGATCGTGGGAGACGTTCCCATCTACGTTGCTTACGACAGTGCAGACGTCTGGGCAAATCAGTCGCTTTTTCAGCTTGACAAGCGCAAGCGTCCCACCGCCGTAGCAGGCGTACCGCCCGATTATTTTTGCAGGGACGGTCAGCTTTGGGGCAATCCTTTGTACGATTGGAAGCGCATGAAGGCGGACGGATACGCTTGGTGGTGCGAGCGTCTTTCGTTTATGCTGGAGCTGTTTGACGGTGTGCGGATCGACCATTTCCGTGGGTTGGAATCCTATTTCAGCATTCCTGCGGGAGAGCCCACCGCGCGGAACGGCGTATGGAAAAAGGGGCCTGGAATGTCACTCATTCGCGCTCTGCAAAGGGTGGCGGACGGAAAGCTGCTGATTGCCGAAGATCTTGGTGACATTACCCCCGAGGTACACAAGCTGGTCAAGGATAGCGGCTACCCCGGAATGAGGGTGCTTCAATTCGGATTCCTCGGTGACGAAAACTCGCCACATCTGCCGCACAACTACGATTTTAATTGCGTGGCATATACGGGAACGCACGACAACAACACCCTGCTCGGCTTTGTTTGGGAGCTGGACGACAACGCGCGCGCCCGTTTGATGGAATATTGCGGATATACGGGAGATTGGAACCGATGCTACGATGCGATCCTGCGCACCATGTTTGCAAGTCATGCGGGACTTTTGGTGCTTCCCGTGCAGGATCTGCTCCTGTTTGGACGCGACACCCGTATCAATACCCCGGGACGCTCTGCGGGAAATTGGAGCTATCGCCTGACGCACGAGCAGCTGAAATCACTTTCCCCCGAAAAATTTTTGCGTTGGAACCGTTTGTATTCAAGGGTATAGGGAAAAATCAATATTTTTGTGGGGGGTGCTTCTTTTGAAAAGAAGCACCCCTCCCCCACACCCCCTTCCCGCAAGAAACCTTTCAAAAAAGGGGGGATTGTGTTGCGCAAAAACAAGAAAAAAACGCACTTTTAAAAGCAAGCGGCACAAAAGAATATCAGCAAGTGCATGAATATGCAATGACAGCGATCCCCTTTTAAAGCTCTTAAAAAATGGATTGCGGGGATGGTGTGCAAAATTAGCGGCAAAATTGAAGCCACCACATTTTTTGTGGTGGCTTTTGATATGCAGAAAGCAAAGAAAAGCCCCGCGCGAGGCGGGGCGAGATTTACGGCTTTTTGGCAGCGGATTTCAAGCGGTCGACAAGTGCTTCATACCGAGAGCCGGTTCGCAAAATAGCAACTTCATCATCGGTAGTTATCCAATCAAGGAAGGACTGAGAATAGTTCCCAGTAGCTTCTATAATTACGCCACCGTCTGCAAATCCACGAAGTATAGGCGTTGAATGAGGGGCATCGTAATCGTAAGTGTCTGCATGAACGTTATAATCCACACACCGTTCAAGCCAAATCCAAGCATTCTCATAGTCTTG
>JAGANE010000359.1 GCA_017624395.1 Clostridia bacterium | reverse complement strand
CTTGAGAATGCCGAAAAATGCGTGGCATCGGGCGGGTATCTGCTGTATTCTACCTGTACCTATTCCACCGAGGAAAACGAGGAGATCGTTGCCGATTTTTTGCAAAAGCATCCCTCGTTCCGTCTCTGCGCCTGCCATGAGGCAGTGGTGGAACAAACCGCCGACGGGATCGTGGTCAACAAGGATTTTCCCGATCTGACACTCTGCCGCCGCTTTTATCCGCATCTTTCCCGCGGTGAGGGACAGTTTTTGGCACTCTTGCGCCGCGATGCGGATGATGTTTGCTCTGCAAGGCTTGTCAAGGATGCTTTCGTTCCGCTTGGAAAGGGGGAACGCGCGGTTGCAGATGCATTTTTGTGCGAGACACTGGGGCGTGATGCCGAGGGCGTCTGTTTGTGCGGTGGAAATCTTTCTCTTTTTTCGGCGCGTGAGACGCTCGGCTTTCCGTTGCCGCCCTTTGGTGTGGTTTCCTTTGGGGTAACGCTGGGAGAGGTACGCAAGGGGAGACTTGTTCCGCATCATCACTTTTTTACCGCTTACGGCGGCGAGCTTTTTGCAAAATGTATTTTGGAGCCTGACGATGCAAACACGGCGCGCTATCTTGCGGGGGAGGAGATCGAGATCGACCCCACGCTTTCGGGATATGCGGCGGTGATGCTCAAGCTTGGAGATACTGTCCTGACGCTTGGCGGAGGAAAAGCCGTGGGCGCAAGACTGAAAAACCACTATCCCAAGGGCTTGCGCTTCCGCTGACTCTTTTTGTCGTGAATATAGGATCATCTCAAACCGAACGTCCGATTTGAGATGATCTTTTTTTGTAAAAAAAGCGAATAAAATGCGCATAATCTATTGACAACATGCGCATGATATGGTATAATATGGGCGAAAGGAGTGAAGAAAATGGCAAAGGTATCGACCAATATTACCATTGATTCCGATACAAAAGCAAAGGCGCATGAGCTGTTTGCGGATTTTGGCTTGGATCTTTCCACCGCCATCAACATTTTTTTGCGGCAGGCGATCCGTGAAAACGCCATTCCGTTTCCCATCACGCGCCGTACACCGCCCGCCGACACTCCCACACCGCAGGACGCGGCGGATTCCCGTTGATCAAAGGAGCGTCAAATGGTAAACGGTAATAAGATCAGGCTTCTTGCGGTTGTAGGAGCCACGGCAAGCGGAAAAAGCGCGCTTGCAATTTCTTTGGCAAAGCAACTTGACGGTGAGATCGTTTCCTGCGATTCCATGCAGGTCTACCGACGTATGAATATCGGCACGGCAAAGCCTACGGCAGAGGAGATGCGGGAGGTTCCGCATCATCTGATCGACGTGGTGGATCCCTGCGAGACCTTTTCCTGCGCCGATTACGTGCGCATGGCAAGCGAGGCGGTCGGGGAGATCAGCGCAAGAGGGAGGCTTTCCATTCTCTGCGGCGGCACGGGGTTGTATCTCGATGCGCTCCTGCGTGGCGGCGGCTTTGAGGAGACCGAGGGCGATCCCACGTTGCGACAGACGCTGCTTGCATTCGCGGAGCAGTATGGAAATCACGCTCTGCATCAAAGGCTTGCCGAGGTGGATCCCGAAAGTGCCGCGGCAATTCATGAGAATAACGTCAAGCGCGTGGTGCGGGCGTTGGAGATCTTTGAGAGCACGGGCATGACCAAAACCGAGGCAGACCGACGCTCCCGACTGTTTGAGTCCCCCTATGACGCAACGGTTATCGGGTTGCGATATGAGGATCGGCAGGTCTTGTACGAACGCATTGACCGCCGTGTGGATCGGATGCTTGCCGACGGCTTGGAGGCGGAGACCGCGTCCCTGATGCGGGAGGGTGTGTTTGAACGAAACGCAACAGCTGCGCAGGCAATCGGATACAAGGAGCTTTTGGGCTATCTTAGCGGCGTACAACCGTTGGAGGAGGCGACCGAGGCACTCAAGAGAGCCACGCGCAGATATGCTAAGCGGCAGATTACGTGGTTTGGCGCAAAGGATTACGTCAAATGGATCAACGCCACCGAGGACGGCAACGCACTGCCTCTTGAAGTACTCACAGAGCGTGCAATCAATCTGTTTGGAGCTTGTACTTGAAATTCTCTGAATTTTAATGCTTTATTTCAATGATAACTTTTTTAAAACCTTTTTTAAAGGCTTTTGAAAGAAGACGGAGCGGGAGAAAAATCTTTTTTCTCACATAGAAAGGCGGTAGTCATGACGCGCAGGGCGTTTTTAAAAAAATATTTTGTACGCTTTGCGGTGTCCCTGACACTGTTGGGGCTGATCATGTACACGGTTTATCACGTGTTTGCCTCTACATCGGGGAGCTTGATGACCACACCCGTACAGACCTATGATGAGCGTCGGACGGTGAGCGGAGAGGCATATCTGTTCCGCGACGAGGAGGTTCTTACGGTCTCACAGACGGGGCTTGTCAACAACCTTGCCCAAAGCGGAGTCAAGGTCAGCCGTGGCGTACGCTTGGCTGAGGTCTATCTTGGCGGCACTGCCGATGGCACCCTCCATGCGATGCAGATAGAATTGGACCGTCTCAACGGTCTGATCTCAGTGCTGGAGAACAGTGCGGTGTCGGCAGATACCACGCTTTCCAAGGCTGGTGTATTTCGTGCCGAGGCAAATGCCGATTATTTGGAGATCCGCAGGGCGATCCTGACGGGCGATTGGTCGGGAATTTCCGCAACGGCGGATTCCATGCTGACCATGCTTAATAAGTACGTTGTATTGACCGATCCAAATACGGGGATCGACGAAACGTTGTCCACACTCAAAGCGGCGCGTGCCGCTCTCTTGACGGGGACACCGTTGACGGTGATGAATGACCGTGCATCGGGATATTTCTACGACCGAACCTGCGTGGACGGCAGAGAGTCGCTTTTTACCAGCGCGGCACTCAAGGATCTGACGCCGACACGCTTGGAGGAGCTGATCTCCGAGGAGAGCAGCGCACAGCAAAACAGCTTTGCTGTGGGAAAAATGGTCTACGGCTACGAGTGGTATTTGGCAATTCCCTTGGCGGCAGGAGCAGAGGAGACTTTGGAGATTGGTGAGGACTACCCGTTCGTCTTTCCCGAAAACCGTGACATGGAGCTGAGGTTGACCTGCACACAGGTTACAAAAGGGGAGGACTGAAGGATCATTGCGGTCTTTTCTGCCGACGAGGTTCCGTCGGACTTTACCTATCTGAGGCGACAGCGCGT
>JAGANE010000358.1 GCA_017624395.1 Clostridia bacterium | reverse complement strand
CCCATTGCGCTTTTGAACTCCTCTGCCAAGGATTGGGAAGCTTGGAAAAAGGAGCTTGAGGATTGGTTTTCCGATTTTATAAAACGCGATGGGAACTGCCTTCAGATCCTGCTTACCGACGATATCTGCCGACAAAAGCCTTCCAAATTTCACGTTGACTTGGCATTGAAACGTCGCACGGAAGAAGCTGTTGCCATTTTAACAGCACAGCTTGTTCGCTTTTCTTTAGAGGCATTTCAAAGAAATGGGCAAAAGTTGATTTTGGAGATCGATGCAACGCAAAACGATCCTGCGCACTTTTTGAAAACGATGGAAAGAGCCGTGGGCTTGCCATCCTTGTATATCGTTGCAAAAAATGAATTTACCTTGCAAAAAATGCTTTCATTTGCAAGCTTGCCGCATAAAAATCCCATTTTTCTTGCTGTCAAGCACTCGGATGATTCTCCCCGAGCCTCGTTTGAAGCGGCGATCCGATCCATGTGCCAACGGTATCCCTTGGGGCGCTTGCGCGTGATTGATCATAATATAATAAAAGCGTTTATGGTATAAAAAACGGAGAACCGCACCCATTGGACGTTCTCCGCTTTTTTATGTTATTCGGTTTTTGTCAAAAAGTCGTCAAGTAGGAAGTCCTGCAGCTTTTTTACGGTGTCGGTGGCATTTCCGCCAACCGCCTTACCGTCGATCTCGCTGACGCGAATACAGAGTGCCGATGCCGAGGTGATCAAAATTTCATCTGCCTCCATCATTTCGGTCAACGTATAGGGACGCTCGTCTACGGGAATATCAAAGTGCTTACAAGCGGCAATCAGATGTGCGCGTCCTGTTCCTGCAAGGATCAGATTGTTGGCGGGGTGAGTGATGAGTTTGCCACTTTTTAAAATGGAAAGATTGGAGTGCGCACATTCGGTCACGGTGTCACCGCGGTGCAAAATGCACTCGTCAACTCCTGCCTCCACGGTCGCCTGCGTAGCAAGCACGTTGGGGATCAGGTTCAGCGTTTTGATATTGCAGTGGTAAAAACGCGTATCTTCCGCTGTAATGCAACGCATAGGGCGGTAGGTATCCTTGATTTCCGCAGGCTTGAGCATGATCCAAAGATTGGCACGGGTGTTATCTGTTGGAAACGCATGGTTGCGCAGCTCGGTGCCGCGTGAGAGCTGCAGATAGATCCACTGATTGCCGCAATCCAATTTTTTGACCAGATCGGTTACAAGCTCCATCAGCTCGGATTTGGAGATCGGAGGCGTGATGCGAAGCAGCTTGGCACTGTGCAAAAAGCGGTCGATATGCTCCTCTTGAGCATAAATGTGATAATTGCGGCTGTATGTAACGTCGTACACACCGTCACCAAAATAGCAGGCGCGATCAAGCATTGGAACCTTGATCCGATCCAATTCGTCGATCTCGCCGTTGTAATAGCCGAGTGTTTTCATACTTAAAATGCCAATCCTTTCTATAAGATCATTTAATGACAGATTGCAAAAAGGCAGCTTCTTCCTCGGAGTATCCCGCAGTGCTATCGGCAAGCGCCGCCGCGGCGACCTGCTTTGCCGTACGTGTGGGAGATAGTGGGGAGGAAAGCTTTTTTTGCGTTCCGTCGGTATAATGTAAAATTGCATAAAACTCTGCCGAGTAGGTGTGTTCCAATTCAAGGGAGGAAAGCATCGGTGTTTCGGCATCCGCACGCACCCATTCCTTGCCGCTTGACGACATCAGTGTTTTTGTGGAAACGGTGTCAAGCTCCTTGCGTCCGCTTTCGGTCACCACCGTTGCACCAAGCGAGATCCATGCGCGCTCGGAGAGCAACAGATATAAATTTTTACGCAAAAAAAGTGAAAAACGGAGGGTAGGGGAATTGCCGCGCGT
>JAGANE010000357.1 GCA_017624395.1 Clostridia bacterium | reverse complement strand
GGAAAATGTGCGTTTACCGAGGTTGCTTCGGTAATTGAGAATGACGCTTTGCATCTGACCATTGCTCCTGCAAGGGGAAATTTTGAAGGTATGTTGGAGCGGCGTAGGATGATTGCCTTGTGGAGGAACGTTGACCGTTTGCCGAAAGACGCACCGAACGGTGTGACCTTCCGCATGACCGAGAACGGCTTGGCGGCAGACTTTGAGATCGAGTCTTTGAAGGGGTATTCACTTTTTGCAGAGCTTTGATCTGTTTAATAAAAATGGGCAGGAATCAAAGGAGGTCTTCCTTTGATTTCTGTCCGTTTTGCTTTTTGTGCCGATTGATACGCGATTTTACTTGATAATCCATTTTTTTTAATAAAATTTCAAAAAACACTTGACAAAAAAGGAGAGTTGTGGTATACTTGTAAAGTATTTTGCTTTACACCTTACAGGACACGGAGAAAATGTTTGAAAAAGATCTGAAAATCGCTTTTTTATTGGATTTTTACGGCGAGGTTTTATCGGAGCGAAAGCGCACAGTGCTGGATTATTATTATAATGACGATCTTTCTCTTGCCGAAATTGCCGAGGAGATCGGGATCTCACGGCAGGGCGTGCGCGATCTGATCAAAAAAGCCGAGGAGGAGCTACGGTTCTATGAGGACAAATTGGGGCTTGCGGAGCGATTTCGCAAAACGCAGGACTCGGCAGAGCGTCTTTTGACGCTGTTGCATGAGCGCGGTGCAGACGGAGAACTGAAGCGCGCGGCAGAGGAGCTTGCCGAAACGGTACGCTGAATCCCCAAAAAGCAAATAGGGAAGGAGGAAAAGCTGATGTTTGAAAGTCTTGGAGAAAAACTCAACAATGCCTTCAAAAAATTCCGTAATAAGGGAAAGCTCACCGAGGCGGATGTCAAAACGGGTATGCGCGAGATCAAGCTTGCGCTTCTTGAGGCAGACGTTAACTTTAAGGTGGTGCGTGACTTTATCAAGATCGTTTCCGAGCGAGCTGTGGGAGTCGAGGTGCTGGAATCGCTTTTGCCCGCGCAGCAGATCGTCAAGATCGTGAACGAGGAGCTGACCCGTTTGATGGGTGGTTCACAGTCCAAGCTTACCATTTCGTCCCAGCCTCCCACCGTTATCATGATGGTAGGTCTGCAGGGTGCGGGTAAAACCACGCATGCAGGTAAATTGGCAGGACTTTACAAAAAGCAGGGCAAAAGACCTCTGTTGGTGGCAGGTGACGTTTACCGTCCCGCCGCAATCAAGCAATTGCAGGTGGTTGGCGAAAAGCTGGACATTCCCGTTTTTACCATGGGTGACAAGGTCTCTCCCGTGCAGATTGCCAAGGAGGGCGTCAAGCACGCTATTCAAAAGGGCTACGACATGGTGTTTATCGATACCGAAGGACGTCTTCAGATCGACGAGGTCCTGATGGAGGAGCTGAAAAACATCAAGGCGGAGGTCAATCCCACAGAGATCCTTTTGACGGTGGATGCAATGATCGGTCAGGAATCGGTCAACGTTGCCGAGACCTTTAACGATCTTCTTGACATTACGGGCGTGATCCTCACCAAGCTCGACGGTGACACGCGTGGCGGTGCGGCACTTTCGATCCGTTACGTTACGGGCAAGCCGATCAAGTTTGTTGGTACGGGCGAAAAGCTGGATACCATTGAGCCGTTCCACCCTGATCGCATGGCATCGAGAATTCTCGGAATGGGAGACGTTTTGACCTTGATCGACAAGGCGCAGGCGGCTTACGATGAAAAGCAGGCGGCAGCATTGGAAGAAAAAATGCGCCGACAGACCTTTACGCTTGACGATTATCTGGAGCAGCTCGGACAGCTCAAAAACATGGGCAATCTTGAGCAGATCATGGGGATGATGCCGGGTGTCAAGCCGGGAGCCTTGAAGGATGCAAAGATCGATGAAAAGGTGCTTGCACACACCGAGGCGATCATTCATGCAATGACACCAAAGGAAAGAGAAAAGCCCGACATGATCAACGCATCGCGCAAAAAGAGAATTGCGGCAGGCTCGGGGACCTCGGTAGAGGAGGTCAACAAGGTGCTTCGTCAGTTTGAACAGATGATGAAAATGATGAAGTAGTTTACCGACATGGGTAAAACCAAGCAGGGTAAGAAAATGCTCGGACGAATGAAGATGCCGTTCTGACTTCGCCGTTCATTAATATAAAAAACAATTTTATTTATTTTTTGGAGGAAACAAATCATGGCAGTAAAAATGAGACTCAGAAGAATGGGCGCAAAGAAGGCTCCCTTTTACCGTGTAATCGTGGCAGACAGCCGTTCTCCCAGAGACGGTCGTTTCATCGAGGAGATCGGTTACTACAATCCCCTGACCAACCCCGCAGATATCAAGATCGATGCTGAGAAGGCAAAGAAGTGGATCAGCAACGGCGCACAGCCCACCGAAACCGTAAAATCTCTCTTGAAGAAGAGCGGAATCGTTGACTGAGCCTTCCCCGAAGGAGACAAACGATGATAAACTTACAGGAAACATTGCTTGACATTGCCAAAGCAATTGTCGATACCCCCGAGGAGGTCAAGGTAACGCAGACCGAGGACGAAAAGTCCATTACGCTGACGCTGACCGTGGCTCCCGATGACATGGGCATGGTAATTGGCAGACACGGCAAGATTGCCAAGGCTATCCGTACCGTTATCAAGGCTGCCTCTGTCAACAGCGGTAAAAAAGTAATCGTGGACATTGAGGATCAAAAGTGATCATACGTCCAAAAAAATTCCGTACACGGTCGGTGTACGGAATTTTTTTATGGAATTTAGGGTTTGTCGTGCTTTTTCTTTTTGAATATAGGCTCGTCCTTGGCACAAAGCCACGCACCGATCGCCATGATCAAAAGTGCTGCAAGATAGGTTGCGTTTGGCAGCTCATGAAAGATCAGCAAAGAAAGCAGAGTGCCGATAAAGGGAGAGATGGCGTAATACGCTCCCGTTCTTGCCGCTCCCAACAGTCTTTGTGCGTGTACGTAAAAGAAAATGCTCAAGCCATAGGCAACAAAGCCAACGCCCAAAACGGCAAACACTGTCCATAGGTTGGAGAGTCGCTCGCCTATGCAAAGCCCGACGGTTAAGGAGCCAAGCCCCGAAAAAACGCCCTTGAGCAGGACGATCTGCAAAGGATCCTTGGAGGATATTTTTCGGGTACAGTTGTTTTCAAAGCCCCAAAAGATGCAGGCAAGCAGGATAAACAGCGAGCCGTAAGAAAATTTCAGCCCAGATAGATCCTGAAAGGAAAGCAGACCGCAGGCAAGGACGACACAGACAATACCCGCCCAGAGGCGTGCGCTGATCGCTTCCCGAAAAATCATCAGTGCGATGAGGGCGGTTGCAACGATCTCAAAATTATTCAAAAGGGAAGCATTTGCCGCAGTTGTGGCATTCAGTCCAACCAAAAGACAGATGGGGGCGGCAATGTCCATTAGGATCATGGCAAGTGCAAAGGGAAATTCGGCACGTGTCAGTCGCATTTCGGTCGTTTGCGATTTTTTTACTTTGCGGACCAAAAAGATCACACCCATTCCAAGACCTGCACCGAGGTACAAAAATCCTGCCATCAGTGTTGGCGGCATTCCGTCAAGCAACAGCTTGGAAAACGGCGCGTTTATAGCATACAGTGCCGCCGCCAAAATGGCAAGCAGTATGCCTTTTTTTACAGGTGTTTGATTTGGATTCATTTATTTCCATCTCCCCAATTCTTCTCGCTCTTGCTGTGCCTGCCTTTCCCGTTCTTGTTCCCTTTGCTTTTGCTCTGCCTCTTTTTTCATGATTTTTGCCGTGTGAAGGAGGCATCCGCAAAGGATCAATACGTAAAGGAGCAACGCAAGAAAGATCTTTGCCAAATCGTTGAAAAAAAGCATGCAGGGAAGAAAGAGAAACAGGTTTCCGATCAGCATCTTGACAGAAAATTTGATGTCCCACGTATCGCGTGTCCTTGTGATCAGCGTTTTCATACGTCCGTCGTATTTGATGATCCGCGGTCTGTGCTTTTTTCGGTAGGCATCGTACAGCAGGTTCAAAAAAAACACTACGGCAAACAAAACGGGCAGGATAGAGACGGGGGTGACGTTCACATATTCGGGAAAGATCATCACCGCAAGTCCGCTTCCGACAAGCATGCCTGCGCAGAAAAGATAGAATTTCATAACGGTTCTCCTTTAGCCGTCAATGATTCCGCCGCCGATCAGCGTGTCTTTGTCGTAAAGCACGACCGATTGTCCGGGACAGATGGCACGTTGCGGCTCATCAAATATGAGGTGCAGGGTATCGTCATCGGTCTGTGTTACCGTTGCCCATGCGGGGGATGCCGCATAGCGTACCTTTGCCTGCACGCGCATTGGTTGATCAAGACGGTCGAGGGCAATCAGATTGATGCTGTGTGCGGTCAGCTCATTGCGGAACAAATCGCTGTTATCTCCAAGCGTTACCGTGTTGGTCTTGGCGCATTTTGCACAGACGTAGGTGGGTTTTCCAAACGCGATGCCCAGCCCCTTACGTTGACCGACGGTATAGCGGATCATGCCGTTGTGCTTGCCGAGTACGTTGCCGTCAAGATCTACAAAATCTCCCTCGGCAAAGCTTTTTTGTGTATAGCGTTCAATAAAGCCCACGTAATCTCCGTCAGGGATAAAGCAAACGTCCTGACTGTCACGGCGGTGGGCATTGCAAAATCCGTTTGCTTCGGCAATTTTGCGGATCTCGTCCTTGGTATAGTCTCCCAGCGGCAGGAGCGTGTGTGCAAGCTGATCCTGCGAAAGCTGCCAAAGCACGTAGGTTTGATCCTTGGTGGCATCGGCGGCTTTTTTGACGAGCCAACGACCGTTTGCGTCCTGCGTGATCCTTGCGTAGTGTCCCGTTGCGATCTTATCACAGCCAAGGGCACGTGCCTCCGAGAGCAGAGCGCCGAATTTGAGCGTGCGGTTGCATTCCACACAAGGGTTCGGCGTGGCTCCCGCAAGATAGGTATTGACAAAATAATCGATGACGTGTGTGCGAAATTCTTTGGAAAGCTCCAATGCGTAAAAGGGGATTCCCATGCTCTCCGCAATTCTCTTGGCATCACCGACGTCATCGTAGGGGAGGGCGTCAAGCCCCAAAAGAGAGGGCGGAAACAGCTGCATGGTCGCTCCCACGCAATCTGCACCGCTTTGCTTGAGCAGGAGTGCGGCAACGCTGCTGTCCACACCGCCGCTCATGGCGATCAGAATTTTACTTTTTTGCATCGGTTATTCTCCCCAACTGAATTTTGTCAGCTCTCCCGCCTCTTTCAGCCCCTCAAAGTGTCCTTGCCGCAAAATTTCGTACACGGCAACTGCAACGGTGTTGGAAAGATTGAGCGAGCGCAGTCCGTCGCGCATGGGAAGGCGGACGCAGGTCTCGGGATGTTGATAGAGCAGCTCCTCGGGCAGCCCCTTTGTCTCCTTGCCAAACATGATAAACACAGGGGACGGATAGTTGATCTCACTGTACACGTGCTTGGCTTTGGTGGTAAAATAGAACACGTTGGCATCGGGGTTTTTGGCGTAAAAATCGTCAAGCCCGTCATAATAGGTGATGTCAAGATGGTGCCAATAGTCAAGACCTGCGCGCTTCAGCTTTTTGTCGTCGATTTCAAAGCCCAGGGGACGAATGAGATGAAGTGCGGCTCCCGTGGCGGCGCAGGTGCGTGCGATATTTCCCGTGTTTTGAGGAATTTCAGGCTCGTGTAAAACGATATTGATGGCTTTCATAAAGGCGGTCAAAGCCCCTTTCTCTCTTGCTTTCAAGGTTGTTTGCATACATCATAGCACATTTTTCGGTTTTCTGCAAGTAAAAAAGCATATATTTTTATATAAAATAATAAAATTTACAATTTATAATATAATTTTAAGCATTTTTGTGATATAATCATTTTATTCACGACCGAAAGGATATACCAAAGATGTCACTGATTACAAAAGTTTTTGGAACCTACAGCCAACGCCAGATCAAAAAGCTGAACGCAATTGCCGATCAGGTCGATGCTCTGGCAGAAAAATACGGTGCAATGACCGATGCCGAATTAAAGGCGACCACAACGCTTCTCAAGGAGCGTCTTGCAAACGGAGAAACACTTGATGCGATTTTGCCCGATGCCTTTGCGGCAGTTCGTGAGGCGGCAGATCGCGTGCTTGGCAAGCGTCCGTTCCGTGTACAGATCCTCGGCGGTATCGTGCTTCATCAAGGGCGGATTGCCGAAATGAAAACGGGTGAGGGTAAAACACTGGTTGCAACGCTCCCCGCATACCTCAACGCTCTGACGGGTGAGGGTGTGCATATCGTCACCGTCAACGATTACCTCGCGCGCGTGGGCGCGGAGGAAATGGGGCGCGTGTACGAATTTATGGGACTTACCACAGGTCTTGTGGTGCATGGACAAAGCCCCTCCGAAAAGCACGCCGCATACGACGCCGATATTACCTACGGCACCAACAACGAGTTTGGCTTTGACTATCTGCGTGACAATATGGTGATCTACAAGCAGCAGATGGTTCAGCGCGGTCACGTGTTTGCCATTGTGGACGAGGTTGACTCGATCCTGATCGACGAGGCGCGCACACCGCTGATCATTTCGGGCGCGGGAGAAACGGCGACCGATCTTTACGAGAGAGCCGAAAAGCTGGTTCGCTCCATGCGCAAGTTTGTTATTAAGGAGTTGGATAACAAGGAGAGCCACGACGACATCAACGCAGATTATATCGTGGACGAAAAGGCAAATAATGCCGTTATCACACCGCAGGGTGCCAAAAAGGCAGAGGCGTTCTTTGGGATCGATAACTTTACCGATGCCGAAAATGCTACCATTGCACATCACGTCAATCAGGCGATCCGTGCCCACGGCTGTATGCACCGCGACGTTGACTACGTGGTCAACGAAAAGGGCGTTGTCATTGTAGACTCCTTTACAGGCCGCTTGATGCCGGGCAGACGTTATTCCGACGGCTTGCATCAGGCAATTGAAGCCAAAGAGGGCGTGCAGGTGCAAAAGGAGAACAAGACGCTTGCCACCATCACCTTCCAAAACTATTTCCGTATGTACCGCAAGCTTTCGGGTATGACGGGTACGGCGTTGACCGAGGAGAACGAATTCCGCGAGATCTACCGTCTTGACGTGGTGGAGATCCCCACCAACAAGCCCATGATACGCGTTGATCATTCCGATGCTGTTTACCGTAGCATGGAGGGCAAGTACCGCGCCATCGTCGAGCAGGTCAAGGCTTGTCATGAAAAGGGACAGCCCGTGCTGGTGGGTACCGTTTCGATTGACAAATCCGAGGCACTTTCGGTCAGACTGAAGCGCGCAGGCATTCCGCATACCGTTCTCAATGCCAAGTATCACGAAAAGGAAGCAGAGATCGTTGCACAGGCAGGTAAGGTCGGTGCGGTGACGATCTCCACCAACATGGCAGGACGCGGAACCGATATTTTGCTTGGCGGTAACCCCGAATTTATGGCAAAGGCAGACCTGCGCTCAATGGAATTTTCCGACGAGGCGATTGCAAAATGCGCAGGCTCGGCAGAGACCGACGACGAGGAGGTCATTGAGGCACGCCGCACCTTCCGTGAGCTGGTGGAAAAATATAAAAAGGAGCTGGCGCCCGAGGCGCAAAAGGTCTGCGAGGCAGGAGGACTCTTTATCCTCGGCACCGAGAGACACGAGAGCCGACGCATTGACAATCAGCTTCGCGGACGTTCGGGACGTCAGGGAGACCCGGGTGAATCGCGCTTCTTCCTTTCCATGGAGGATGATCTGATGCGTCTGTTCGGAACCGACAGAATGCAGGGGATCGTTGCGGCACTTAAGATGCCCGAGGATACGCCCATCGATGCAAAGATCCTTTCCAACGCCATCGAGAGCGCACAAAAGCGCATTGAGGATGCCAACTTCAAGCGCAGAAAATACGTGCTTGCCTACGATGACGTGATGAATCAGCAGCGCGGCATCATTTACAAGCAGCGTCAGGACGTACTGAACGGTGAGGATATTTCCGAGACGATCCGCAAGATGATCATTTCCGCCATTGAGAGTGCGGTGGAGGGCTGTACACGCAGTGACGAGCCTTCCGAATGGGATTTTGACACTCTGCGTACCCACTTTATGGGAATTGTGACCGAGGAGAGCGATTTCCGCTATACCGATGAGGAGCTGAAAACGCTTGACCGCGGCGAGCTTGCCGAAATGCTGGCACACCGTGCGTTGGATCGCTATGAGGAAAAAGAAAAACTGTTTGGTGAGGAGACCTTCCGCGAGGTGGAGAGAGCGGT
>JAGANE010000356.1 GCA_017624395.1 Clostridia bacterium | reverse complement strand
TTTGGTCAAGCTTTTTCAAAAGCTTGCGCGGTGGAGGCTGCGCAAGCCTCCTCGCCCTCCGCAGAGGGCGAAAAAACCTGTTTTTCGGCGTTTTTCTTTTTGCTAAGCTTTTTCTTTTGCGCCTTTTTCGTCAAAAGAAAAAGCGAAATAAAACTATTTGTATAATTTCACAAATCATGTGCCTTTCGTCTACAACCTGAGCTCTCCCTCGGGGAGAGCCTTTCATAGCTTCTTAACTAAATGACAATTGAAGAAAAACCCCGCCGCAGAGAACTGTGACGGGGTGATGCTTATTCTATTTCTACGATCACAAGCTCGGGGGTATTGAAGATGCGCGGAATGTGCGTATGATTTCCAAGCCCGCGGCTGATGACACAGCGGTTTTCCAAAACGCCTGATGTGTATTTGGGGAGGATCCCCTGCCCGGGGGCATAGGTGCCACGACCAAAAAAGCGCCACTGTCCGCCGTGTGCGTGTCCGCAAAGAGTCAATTCAATGTCGGTATCCTTGATGTAGGGCATAAAATATTCGGGGTGATGGCAAAGCAGGATGCGGTATTCCGTTTGGCTTGCAAAGTCTGCAAGCGTTTTTGCATCGGGCTCGTTCTTCTTTCCGTTGATGCCCGACGTCAGCCCGCAGATGCGCACTTCTCCGTGCAAAACACTGTTGTTGTCCAAAAGGATCGCTCCCGTTTGCGCAATGCGCGTCTTGACCGTTTGGGGGATGGGAACGGGGATGGGATGACGCCACGGATTCCCCTTGTGATAGCAGGCAAGCTCATGGTTGCCAAGCGAGTAGAAGGTGGGGGCAATGGCGGCACAGGCGGATAAAAAGCCGTAGCAGGTGTTGGAGGCGTTGCGCAGTCCCTCGTCGTCGATCAGGTCTCCGGGGATCAGGATCAGATCGGGCTGCTCCTCGCCAAGCCGCTTTAATATTTCCTCGGTGGCACAGCCGTGCAGATCCGAGGCGATGGCAAGCTTGATGCCCTTGATCCCTTTAGACCCTTTGATATTGTAGCGGGTTGTTTGCAGCTTCATTTTTTTGTTTCCTTTCCTATGCTTGATCAGCAGTGCCACGGCAAGGATCAGCGTGCAGGTGATGACCGCGCCCGACAGATCGATGAGTACGTCTGTGATGCGAGGACCGCGATTTTCGGCAAGCAATTGATGTAGCTCATCGGTGGCGGCATAAAGCAGGGTGAACGCCAGAGCGGCACCATAGCGCCAAAGCAAGCCGCCCCTCCACGTCAAAAGCAGGAGCAGTGTCAGCGCGCCGAGGGAGCCGAATTCTGCCATATGTGCAAGCTTTCGGACGGGTGGGTGCATTTTTTCCACGATCTGCGTCTGTTCCTGTTGCGTCTTTTGTTCAAAATCCTTGACCGTGATCTCCGCCACGGCTTGCGTGACCTTGCTGCTGGTCTCTCCCGATTGCTCGCCGCTTTGTGCGGAGAACAAAAAGATGACCAGCATATTGGCAAGGATCAAAAGACCAAGACAGGCGCGCAGAAGCCATATTTTTGTGTTTTTTTTCATAGATCCTCTTTTTGATTAGATTCTTACCTGCTATCATATCATAAATCCGACCGAAAATCAAGTCCTTTTTTATGAATTATCCGCAGAATAGCAGCAGTGCCAGCCAAAGGACGACGTCCGAGCCTCCCTCGCCGCTTTGTGAAAGCAGAAGGATCAGTCCCAGGATCAAAAGCTCGTCAAAGCCGATGCCGTGAGAAAAGGGAAAGGCGTGTCCAAGCTGCCCAAATAGTCCTCGAAAGGGCTTGAGCGCGGCGATCTCGCGCACCTCATCGCGTCGCTCCTGCGGTTCCTCTCGTGCCGTTTTCGTTGCGGTGGGAGGCGTGGGATCTCGATGCGCCACCATTTCGGAACGATCTTCCCGCTCGGACAAAAGCACGGGACGTGGGGGCGGCGGCATGGGCAGACTTTCCCTGCGCTCATCGGGCGGAGGCGGTGTCGGGCTTGCCACGTCAAGGCGGTGTGGGGAGGGGGCGGATTTTTCGGGAGCGGCTGTCTTTGCTTCGGAAAAGGCAACGCCGCTGTAATTTTCGGGAACGCGGAGAGGTCGGTCGTGGTATCTGGAATACATATCCTTTCCCTCCTTATTTTAGCTGCTGAAAGACGGCTCCCAGCTTGGAGATGCGAATGATCGCATCCACTGCCTCACACCGCGCGGGCGAGAGGAATGGCTTAAGCGCCAAAAGCAGATGATCGCGGCAAAGCTCGGGCGAGGAGGGCGGCGCATTGGTTGGGCCTTTTGGGGTGCTTGCGGCGAGCATCGGCTTTAGCATTGCCATGATCTGCGGTAGCTTTTCCATCATGGCGGGATTGGATAGCACTGCCCCCAAGCCGTCCAACGGGAGTGGCGCGGATGCTGCGACGGCACCTGCCGGCAGGTCGGAGGGCGGTGGGGTGGAGGACTGCTGGGGTTGTAGCTGGGAGACGGGGGTGTCGTTGCTTTGTGTCAGATTCCCGATCATAGCGGCGATCAGTCCCAAGGCTTCGGGGTTGGAGAGCAGGGCTGTCATCGCATCCGAGGGAGAGGTTGTTGCGGACGT
>JAGANE010000355.1 GCA_017624395.1 Clostridia bacterium | reverse complement strand
ATTTATTTTTCCCGTCCCGGCAACGGTATTTGCCATCAGGTACATCTGGAGCGCTTTGGAATTCCGGGCAAGACTCTGATCGGCTCGGATAGCCACACTCCCACAGGGGGCGGCATCGGTATGCTTGCTTTTGGTGCGGGCGGACTTGACGTGGCGGTTGCCATGGGTGGCGGCGCATATTACATCACCATGCCAAAAATGATCAAGGTCAACCTGACGGGCAAGCTTCGTCCCTTTGTCACCGCAAAGGACGTCAGCCTTGAAATTTTGCGCATCCTCTCGGTCAAGGGTGGCGTTGGATCGATCATCGAGTGGGGGGGCGAGGGAATCAAAACGCTTTCGGTTCCCGAGCGTGCAACCATCACAAACATGGGAACCGAGCTTGGCGCCACCACGTCGATCTTCCCATCCGATGAGATCACACGCGACTTTTTGCGTGCCGAGGGCAGAGAAGCCGATTACATACCGCTTGCAAGTGATGATGACGCAGTCTACGACCGTGTGATCGATATTGATCTTTCCACGCTCAAGCCCCTGATCGCTTGCCCGCATAGCCCCGATAACGTGGTGACCGTTGAAAGCCTTAAGGGAACAAAGGTCGATCAGGTCTGCATTGGCTCCTGCACCAATTCCTCTCTTTTGGATATGCTCAAGGTCGCGGCGCTTCTCAAGGGCAAAACCATCAAGCCCGAGGTCAGCCTTTCCATTTCGCCCGGCTCCAAGCAGGTGCTTTCCATGCTTGCCGAGTGCGGGGCACTTACCGATATTCTTGCAAGCGGTGCGCGCGTATTGGAGTGCGCCTGCGGTCCTTGCATCGGCATGGGCTTTTCTCCCAACTCTGCAGGAGTCAGCCTGCGTACCTTTAACCGTAACTTTGAGGGTAGAAGCGGAACGGCGGATGCAAAGGTCTACTTGGTTTCGCCCGAGACCGCTGTGGCTGCCGCGCTGACGGGAGAGATCACCGATCCCATCCTGCTTGGCGAGATGCCCAAGATCGAGATGCCCGATGCCTTCCGCATTGACGACAGTGCCGTGATCGCGCCTGCCGACGCAGAGGAAGCCAAGAATCTTGAGATCCTGCGCGGTCCCAATATCAAAAAATTCCCCGACTGTCATCCGCAGGAGAATGAGATCCGCGCGGAGCTGGTGCTGAAGGTGGGCGACAACATTACCACCGACCACATCATGCCCGCAGGTGCCAAGATCCTGCCGTACCGCTCCAATATTCCGTATCTGTCGCAATATTGCTTCGGTGTTTGTGACAAGACCTTCCCCGAGCGCGCCAAGGCGGCAGGGCAGAGCATTGTGGTGGGCGGCGTCAACTACGGTCAGGGCTCGTCGCGTGAGCATGCGGCACTTGTTCCGCTTTATCTCGGCGTGCGCGTGGTCATTACCAAAAGCTTTGCGCGTATTCACGTCGCAAACCTCATCAACGCAGGTATCATGCCCCTGACCTTTGCAGATCCTGCCGATTACGACAAGGTCAATCAAGGCGATACGCTTTCGATCTCGGACGTCTGGGACGGCATGGATTGCGGGGCTATGACGCTTTGCAATGAAACGACGGGAGAAAAGATCCCGCTTGTCTGTAGCTTTACCGACCGTCAAAAGGCAATTTTAAAGGCGGGCAGCCTGCTTGCCTACACGGGCGAGCAGCTCAACTGAAAACCCCTACGGAAAGGAATGACGATAGTTATGAAAAAGATTGCAATGAAAACGCCGCTTGTTGAGATGGACGGCGATGAAATGACTCGGATTTTGTGGCAGATGATCAAGGATGAGCTTCTTTTGCCGTTTGTAGATCTCAAAACCGAGTATTATGACCTTGGCTTGCCCGAGCGCGAAAAAACCAAGGATCAGGTCACCTTTGATTCCGCTTACGCCACGCAAAAGTACGGCGTTGCCGTCAAATGTGCTACCATTACGCCAAATAAGCAGCGTGTGGAGGAATACAATTTGAGTGAGATGTGGAAAAGTCCCAACGGTACCATTCGTGCCATTTTGGACGGTACAGTATTCCGTGCGCCCATCCTGATCGATAGCATTCGCCCTGCGGTTCGCAATTGGCAAAAGCCGATCACCATTGCGCGTCACGCCTACGGTGATATTTATAAAGCCACCGAGTACCGCGTTCCTACCCAAGGGAAAGCCGAATTGGTCTTTACCGACAAGGAGGGCAACGAGACCTTCCATGAAACGGTCTACGACTTTGAATGCGCAGGCGTTTTGCAGGGAAGCTACAACAAGGATACCTCTATTCGTTCTTTTGCGCATTCCTGCTTCCAATATGCGCTCAATACCAAGCAGGATCTTTGGTTTTCCACAAAGGACACCATTTCCAAGCAGTACGATCAAACCTTTAAGCTGATCTTTCAGGAGATCTATGACAACGATTATAAGGAAGCCTTTGAAAAAGCGGGAATCACCTATTTTTATACGCTGATCGATGATGCGGTTGCGCGTGTGATCCGCAGTGAGGGCGGCTTTATCTGGGCTTGCAAGAACTATGACGGCGATGTCATGAGCGACATGGTTTCCACCGCCTTCGGTTCTCTTGCTATGATGACCTCCGTGCTGGTTTCTCCCGACGGAAAGTATGAGTATGAGGCGGCACACGGCACGGTTACGCGTCACTATTACCGCTATCTCAAGGGAGAGGAGACCTCCACTAACCCCATGGCAACCATCTATGCTTGGTCGGGTGCGCTCCGCAAGAGAGGTGAGCTTGACGATCTCCCCGAGCTTGTCAACTTTGCCGATCAGTTAGAGGGAGCTTGCATCGATACCCTCAATGAGGGCGTTATGACCAAGGATCTTGTCGGTCTTGTTGTCGAGGGCACCAAGACCACTTCGGTCAATTCCCGTGACTTTATCGTAGCCATTCGTAAGAATCTGGAAAAGAGACTTGCGTAATTTCTTTTGGAATATTACAAAGCTAAAACGTGGGCGCATCTGATTTCTCGCAGATGCGCCCACAAAAATGATAAATATTAACCTTGATAGATATGCTCTGCTGCAATCTCACGCATGGAATCAATGACCTTGCGCGGCTTTTTGGAGCCGAATACTGCGGAGCCGGCAACGATGACGTTGGCACCTGCCTCGGTGGCAAGGTGAATGTTTTCGGGCTTCAAACCACCGTCGACCTCAATGTCCAGCTTCAATCCCTTGGAAACGGCATAGCGCTTGACAGTGCGTACCTTTTCAATCGTTTCGGGGATCAGAGCCTGTCCGCCAAATCCGGGAACCACGGTCATGATCAGTGCCATGTCAATTTCGGAAAGATAGGGAATGATACTTTCCACGGGGGTTGCGGGCGAGATTGCCAGCGCACAACGTACCTCCTTGGAGCGGATCAGGCGAAGCACCTTGAGCGGATCGCTGCAGCTTTCCAGATGGATCGTAATGATGTCCGCCCCCGCCTTTACAAAATCGTCGATATAGCGGATGGGATCATTGATCATCAGATGTACGTCAAAGATCAGCTTGCTGTGCGGACGTAACGCCGCAATAACGGGCGCGCCAAAGCTGATGTTGGGAACAAACGCACCGTCCATCACGTCAAGATGCAAATAGTTCGCGCCTGCAGAAGCAATGCGCTTGACGTCCGATTCCAAATTTGCAAAATCTGCTGCCAATAAAGAGGGGGCAATATAGATCATAACCCAAAATCCTTTCTGATGATCGCAGGTCTTGTCAAGACCTGCCGTTTTTTGTCAATCGCATCCTTGATGTTGCATATACTGTCAATGAAAATTCGCATCAAGGGTACGAAAGGGAAGTAAAAATAAAGGCTGTGTGAAAAAATGATTCGTGCTTGCGATGCTTTTTATAGATCCTTCAAAAGCAGAACCACGGCGTGTGTTGCCATTCCAAGCTTTTCACCCGTAAAGCCAAGCTTTTCCTCGGTGGTTGCTTTGATGCTGATGCGGTCTAGGTCGATCTTGAATACGCGAGCAAGGTTTTGCCTCATGCTCATGATGTGGGGGGCGAGCTTGGGGGCTTGTGCCAGCACCGTGACGTCCATATTTCCAATGCGCCAGCCGTCGGTGCAAACAATGTCACGCACGCGCTCGGCAAGCTTTAAGCTATCCGCGCCCTTCCATTCGGCATCGGTGTCGGGAAAATGCTTTCCAATGTCCCCCATGGCTCTCGCTCCCAACAGCGCGTCCATCACAGCGTGTGTCAGAACGTCGGCATCGGAATGTCCCAAAAGTCCTTTTTCGTGCGGAATATTGACACCGCCAAGGATCAGGTCGCGTCCCTCTACCAAGCGATGCACGTCATAGCCGTGCCCAATTCTCATATCAGTGATCATACCTGCTTGCTCCTGTATTCCAAAATTGCCTCTGCCAAGGGCAGGTCATCGGGCGTGGTGATCTTGATATTTTGCATACCGCATTCCACCATTCGCACCTGATAGCCAAGATGATCAATGAGAGAATTGTCATCGGTTACGGAGAAGCCGTCAGCCTCTGCCTGATACAAAGCGGCGGTGTAAAGGGAAGTATGAAAGACCTGCGGTGTTTGTGCCTGCCAGAGATTGTTGCGGTCAACGGTTTCCCGCGTCATGCCGATTGCGGTGGTGCGCTTGACGGTATCACTGATCTTGTGCGCAGCACTTGCCGCCTGACAGCGATAGGCACGCAGACAGACCTTTGCGATCTGTGCGGGGGTGATCAAACAGCGTGCACCGTCTGCAATTGCTACGTAACGAACCTCCGAGGAGAGCTTGCTCATGCCTTTTTTGGCGGATTCCTGACGTGTGCTGCCTCCGGCAACGATGTGTGTCAGCTTGTCAATGCCGTATTTTTTGCAAAGCGCATACACTGCTTCAAAGTCATCGGGGCGGGTGACCACGACGATCTCACTGATCAGCTTGCATCTTTGATAAGCCGTCAGCGTGTGCGCAAGAACGGGAACACCGCAAAGCGTTTCCATTTGCTTATTCACGTTTTTGCCCATGCGGGTAGAGTTTCCTGCCGCCAGAACGATTGCCGCCGTGCGACAATTTTTTACCGTGCGCAGGAGCCATTCGGCAATCCGTTCCTTATCGATCTTCATGTTCCATCCCCCTTATCGGTTATTTTTTCTTAAAGCTCGTCCTTTTCGATTGCGGTGATCATATCCACGCGACGCGCGTGCTTTCCGCCCTCAAATTCGGCGTCAATAAAGTTATCCACCAAATCAATGGCAAGTCCCATTCCAACCACGCGCTCACCAAAGCAAAGCACGTTTGCGTTGTTGTGGAGTCTGGTCAAACGGGCGCTAAAGGTATCGGAGCAAGCCGCCGCGCGGATTCCGCGGTGCTTGTTTGCCGCCATCGACATTCCAATGCCCGTGCCGCAGATCAGAATCCCAAGCTCGGTTACACCGTTTTGGATATTCTTGCAAAGCTCGTGTGCAATGGCAGGATAGTCACAGCTATCGGTGGAGTGCGTTCCAACGTCAATGACCTCAACGCCACGCGCCTGCAAATGGTTGATGACCTTCAGCTTCAGCTCATATCCTGCGTGATCGCAGCCGATTGTGATTTTTGTGGTTTTCATATTTTTGATCCTTTCATATCTATGATACTCAATTTTGTTTGCTTTCTCGTTCCGCGCGCTCTCGCTCTGCTTGCGAGGGACGCAGATAGGTGGGAGAAAGCTCGGCGTCGGTGGTGCGGAGCCCCATCTCATACGATCGCCTTGCAACCTGCGCTACCGAATACGCGCTTTGATGGCGCAAGCGATCGGGAACCGACAGGGTTTTGCGTGTCAAAAGCTCTTGTGTGATCTCGTAGCCGTCACCCACAAGGTAGATCGGCTCGTCATAGCCTGCCAAAATTTCGTCCAACTCGGTAATGGCAAGTGCGCTGTCGGGCATCAGCCGTGTCAGTTCACCGTCCTTTGCCTCAAAAAGTGCCGTGTAGACCTGTTTTCTGCGCGCGTTCATCACGGGGCAGATCAAGCCGTTGACCAATTTGAGATTTTCCGCCAATGCCTCTAAGGTAGAAACACCGATGCAGGGCTTTTCCAATCCAAAGGCAAGACCCTTCAGGGTTGCGGCACCGATGCGGACACCCGTAAAGGAGCCGGGGCCTGCCGAAGCCGCGAACAGATCAACTTCATTGGGGGAAAGAGAAAAGAGACTTAGGATCGATTCTACCATCGGCAACAGTGTTTCGCTGTGTGTATTGCCGTTGCGAATGGTATATTCCCCCAAAAGGCGGTCATCCTCACAAAGCGCCACCGATGCGGCGATCGCCGTGCTGTCAAGTGCTAATATTTTCATAAATCTTCATTCACCGCCGTTTCTACCGTGATCTTACGTCTGTTGGGATCGCTCGGATCATTCTTTTCGATCGTGACGCGCAAAAATTCATCGGGGAGCGCGTAGGGAATCTTTTCGCTCCATTCCACAAGGCAAATGCCCGCACGGTCAAGGTAATCGTAAAAGCCGATGGAGTACAGATCGTCCTCGCTGTCAATCCGATACATATCAAAATGAAACAGTGAGCGCGGCTTGGCGCGATACTCGTTGACCAAAGCAAAGGTAGGGGAGCGGACGGCAGAGTCGGGAGCGATTACCGAAGCAAAGCCGCGTACAAAGGCGGTTTTTCCAACGCCGAGATCACCGTAAAGCGCGATGAATGGTGGGAGCGTGGGATCGCAAAGCATTTGGTTTGCAAGAGCCTGACCAAGTGCCTCGGTCTCGCTTGTATTGGAGGTGAAAAATATTTCATTTTGTTTCATGGTACGTTTCCCTCCGCTTTTTGATCTCTACCTTATAGTATACCATAATTTCCTGCTTTTGTAAAGGCTTTTTGCAGTGTTTTTCTTATTTCAAAGCAGGATTTACTTTTTTTTCTTCCTATCGGGAAGGGCGGTGCGACTACCGTCGGGATATTGAATGACGGTGTTCTCCAAAACGCTGCCAAACTGTGCGCGAAATTCCTTGATATATTCGGCACGCAGCTCTGCCTGCTCGCGCAGCTCCTCCTCGGTCAAGCCCTCTGCCTTCTTTTTTCTTGCAAGCGCGTTGATGCGCTCGATCTTTTCCTTTTCCATCTTTAAATCCTTTCGTCAATTAAAAAAATCGTACCCACGTCGGTCAGCGGCAGCCTGGCAAGAGAAATGCAATCGTAGCCTCTTTCCTTGCAAAAGGCTTTGATTTGTGCCGCATTTGGGTGCATGTCAAGATTTCCGCAAAATAAGATTTGCTTAAAGGATCCGTAGGGGGAGAACGACGTGGCACCTCCCAAAAATCCCGTATCGTAGCCCTCCAAGCGTACAATTCCCCCCATGATCTGCAAAACGTCAAGTCCGCGTTTCTTGGCGGCGGCTGTGATCGAGGCATCCTCGGTGATCAGCGCATGACTTCCAACGGGAAGGGTGGAGCATTTTGCATAGCCCTGCCTTGTGGGGATCACATCCAACCCCGATCCCTTGGTCAAGGAGAGGGATGTATGGGAGGGGCGGCAGAGCAGATGCTTTCCCACCTGCGCTGCGTTGAGCAAAATATCCCGTGGATAGCTTTCCTCCACCTCCTCTGCAACCGTAACAATGGGTAGGTGGCAAAAGCGGGAAAGATGTTCCAGCTCCCGTGCGGCAGTTTTTTGGTAGATTTCGGT
>JAGANE010000354.1 GCA_017624395.1 Clostridia bacterium | reverse complement strand
GTTCCTGGACGACCAAAACGCACGTTGGACGGGCGGTGCGCGCTACACGGGTACGCAAAACGCGTATTACAATACCGATTCGGTCATTTCTATTACCGATTGCTTTGCGGCGTCGGCAGAAAGATACCCCGTAGGACTTGAAAACGGCACGCAAAAGCGTAGAGAAGCCTTTGATTTTACGCTCAAATACGGCACGCAGAGCTATGCGCTGGACGCCATCCGCTTGACGAGTACTTCGGACGACAAATCGGGGCTGTTGAGCTTTGAAAACGCCAACCCCGCAGCGCTCTATCTTGCAAGCGGAACGACCAAGAGCCTGACACGGGAGAATTTTGCAACCAATTATGCCGTGCTTGCCAATGCGGGCTGGACGCGCGTCGGTAACCGTGCGGTGGCATATGGGGAGGACGAAAATATGAAGGTCCCGATGATCTTGCCGAGCAGTGTGGCAGAGATGCTTGACGTGGAATACCGCGTGCTGCTTTCCTCGGATATTCACTATACGTTGGATTCGCTGACGAACGGAACGCAAAACATCAATACGAAATATCACGGTGCGACCAACGCCGACCGTATGCAGCTTTGGGTGGATACCGTGATCCAAGAGCATCAAAAATCCCCTGTGGATCTCTTGGTGCTGGCGGGAGACGTGACCTTTGACTTTAATAAGACCAATACATACGGTGAAATCGGAACCTATCCCACGCAGGAACAAAGCACTCTGCAGGACTTTATGAAGAACTACGTTTCTCAATTGCCCGAGGAGATCGAGGTGTTTGTCATGCCCGGCAACCACGATGCATGGCCGAATGACACGTGGAAGGAAATTACCGGCAACGACAGAGAAGGGTATGTGACACTGGGCGACAATTTGTTCATCTTCCTTGACACCTACGACGAGGGGCTGGTTCCCAATTACGAGGACGATCCCAAGTATCAGCCGATCGACGTGGACTACGTGCAGGGGTTGATGGATCAGTATCCCACGCATAAGGTTTGGCTGATCTCGCATTATTTCAATTATTTGGGTGAAAGTGATGCCTTTGAAGCATTGCTTTGCGACAATCCCCGTATTGGCGGTCTTTTTGCGGGACATACGCATCCCGCTACGTTTGTGGAGCTTGGATCAAGCTACGGGAATAAGATCGTTGCACAAACCGGAAACTTTTCAAGCAATTCCGTGTATAAAACCACGCAGGAGCGCTTGGATTCCTTCTGGGGCCTTCGTCAATTGGTGATTGGAAGCGAGCGCGCTTACAGTGATTATATTTTGGCTGACACCACGATGGTGCAGGGCTTGAATGCGGGCTTTGCCCAAAAACGCCGCACCACCTATTACGTGGAATACTTTGCAAAAAATGCCACCGAGGATTGGTATCAAGCCGATGCCGACGTGCTGTACGTGGATTCGGTGGGTGATCTGTATGCGTTTTCCGAGGCTTGTACCGCCCAAAATAATTATCTTTCGGGCAAAACGGTCAGGCTGAAGTCCGATATTGATCTTGCAGGCTACCGTTGGGCGCAGATCGCGCAATTCCGCGGAACGCTTGACGGTCAGGGCTTTGCCATCAAAAATTGGAACGTGAACGGTGCCAAAGAGGTCGCGTTTATCAAAGGACTGAACAACGCCACCGTAAAAAATATCCGCTTTGTTGGCGGTAAGCTATCGGGAGAGAAGGGCGACGTTGCCTGCGTGGCGATCTCTGCGAGCGGCACCTGTACTTTCAAAAACATCTATACGGAAATGACCGTATCGGCAACCGGTAGCCGTGCATCTGGGATTCTTTCCTACGTAAATGCGGGGGCTAAAGCAAGCTTTGAGAGCTGCGTCAGCAATTGTACGCTCAGCGGTGACCGTGCGGGTGGATTGGTGGCACAGGTGATGGTCAATTCCAACGTGGAAATGACCGACTGCGCGTTTATCGGTGATCTTTCCAATGCAGGCAAATGGTCGTCGGGCTTGACGGGACTTACCACGGGTAGCGTTACGCTGACGCGTTGCGTTTCCTTGGGCAAGGGCTCTGCCAATACCGAGAGCGGACTTTTGGTGTTCCTGGACGACCAAAACGCACGTTGGTCGGGCGGTGCGCGATACACGGGTACGAAAAACGGGTATTACAATACCGATTCGGTCATTTCTATTACCGATTGCTTTGCGGCGTCGGCAGAAAGATACCCCGTAGGACTTGAAAACAGCTCGCAAAAGCGCAGAGAAGCCTTTGATTTTACTCTGCAATACGGCACGCAGAGCTATGCGCTGGATGCCATCCGCTTGACGAGTGCAACGGACGACAAAACGGTGCTGTTGAGCTTTGAAAATGCCAACCCCACAGCACTCTATCTTGCAAGCGGAACGACCAAGAGCCTGACACGGGAAAATTTTGCAACCAATTATGCCGTGCTTGTCAATGCGGGCTGGACGGCAATTGCGGGAGATACCGTGGCATACGGTGATGAGGCAGGCATGACGCTTCCGTTGATCCTGCCCAAGGCGATTGCGCAAATGTGGGACGGTAGCTTTAATACCCCCGTATCCAGCCAATTCTGGCAGACCAAAAAGAACGGCTCTACCTACGATATGCGCTTTGTCAGCACCGTCAATTTTGACGATCTGACCGATTACGCCAAGGTTGGCTTTGAGGTCAGCGTCAAGGTCAAGGGGGCACAGAGTTACCTGCTTGACCGTGAGGTTTTGTCAACCTCCAAGGTATTGACCTCCATTCTTGCCGACGGCTCCACGGTCAGTGCATCGTCGATCGGTGCGGATTATATCTATGCGCTGCAAATTCGAGGCTTTAAAGTCGATGCCGAATATGAGATCACGTTGGTTTCCTTTGCCGAAACTGCGGACGGTACCGTCATCTATAACTATGGCAACGAGATTACTATGACCGTGAAAAACGGCGAATCCGTATCGGAGTAAATTTTGAAAGACAACTATTACCATTTTGAGGAGAGCTTTTCATGAAAAACAAATCAAAAAGATTAAGAGTGATCATCAGCTCGGATATGCACTATTCCATCTCATCAAAGGAGCCGTATACTGTACAAAGCAATTATTACGGAATTACCAATGACGAGCGCCTGCAGCACTGGGTGGACGCAATCAAGGAGGAGCATAAAAGAGATCCTATCGATCTGCTCTTGATTGCGGGAGACGTTTCCTTTGATCTGTGTGACAAGCGCGGTACTGTTACCAATGGACTTGGCAGCACGGTGGAGCCGTTTATGGAAAAATACGTTTCCCAGCTTCCAGGGGAGATCCCCATGTTTATTCTTCCCGGAAATCACGATCCCTATTACGATGTCAATTGGGTAAAGAAAACCGGCTTCCATCGCCAGGGCTATATGGAATTGGAGGGGCACCTGTTTATTCTGGTAGATACCTTCCCTGAGGGAATGGAGGAAAATTACGACATTGAAAAGGGCACCCCCTATGTGCAGGTTGACGTAGAGTATATTCAGAGTGTGATGGATCAGTATCCGACACACAAGGTGTGGCTGGTCTCGCATTATTTCCATCATAAGGGCGAGAGCGATGCCTTCCGTGAGCTGGTGCGTGAAAACGACCGTATCATCGGCCTTTTTGCGGGACACAGTCACCAGAGTTCGGTGATCCCGATGGGGGAGGAATATGCCAACAAAACCATTGCGCAAACGGGACATTATTCCTATAGCTTTTACAGACCCTTTCCGACGGGAAACGTGGAGGACGAGTTTAACGACTTTTTCGGCTTCCGCGAGCTGATCATCGAGGGGGATCACGCATACAGCAACTACATCGTTCCCGACACCAAGGGTATGCCGCTTGTTTTAAAGGATAACGTGACCAAGGTCGATCTGCGCCGTAGAGAGACACATCACGTGGAATACAGTATCAAAAAAAACAAATAAAGGAGTGAGAATGAAAATGAAAAGACAGATACTTCGTTTTATTTCCGTCTTTTTTGTGCTTGCCCTGCTGGTTGGTGCCGTTGCCTGTCGGAATCCCGATTCCGAGACGCCCGCGGAAAGCGGGGGCAGTGAACAGGAAAGCGAAACGCTGCCCGTGGAGGAGCTTGGTGACGGTAAATTGCGTGTCATCGTCACCTCGGATATGCATTATTCCATGCTGCAGCAGTATAACAGCTACTACGGTGTGGCGCGCGGACCGCGTATGCAGCATTGGGTGGATGCGATCAAGGCTGAGCATGAAAAGGATCCCATTGATCTGATCATTATCAACGGTGACGTTTCGTTTGACCATATCTTTGAGCATGGAAGCTACACCAAATACAAGGTCAAGGATACGCAGTTTTTTGTCAACGATTATGTGTCACAGCTGCGCGCGCTTGGAATTCCCGTGTTTGTCATGGCGGGGAATCATGAGCAGTACAACAACGAGCAGTGGAAGGAGATGACGGGCAACGACCGTCAATGCTCCTTTGCCATCGAGGGCAATCTCTTTATTATGCTGGATACTTACGCAACAACGCTGGAGCCGAATTACGCGGACGATGCGGAATATACTCCCGTTGACGTTGATTACGTAAAGAGCGAAATGGCAAAATATCCCGACCACAAGGTCTGGCTGATTGCACACTATTTTGACAAAAACGTTGAAAGTGATGCATTCAAGACGCTTCTCAAAACCGAGGGGCGCATCAAGGGGCTTTTTGCAGGGCATACACATCAGAATTCCGCCATCAAGCTTGGCTCGGATTTTGGTGGCAAGACGATTGCCCAAACGGGAAACTTTTCCTACACGTACTACACCGCTTTGCCAAACGGTGGTGAAATCAACATGGCAGACGTAAAAAATTCATTTTGGGGCTTCCGTGATCTTACCATCACGCCCGAAGCGGCAATCAGTAACTATATCATTGCCGAAACCGAAGGTGCAACCGTCAACGGAACTGCAATATCCTTAAAGCGCAGAACCGTTGAAATGATTAGATTTTATTAAAAAAAGAGGAGACAGAACATGAAAATCTTTTATTCCGCAGAGTTTGAAGCAAAGGCACTTGAGCCGTTGTACGAGGTTGGCGAGATCGAGCTTGCAGGTTGGGCTTTGGGATTGCCGAATCTTTCGGAGGAGGAGCTGATCGCGCGTACCAAGGACGCAGATATGATCGTGACCACCTTTGACGATATTACGCGTGCAGTGATTGAGAATGCAAAAAATCTCAAGCTGATCGCCTGCACCCGCGCCACACCCGTCAATATTGACATTGCGGCGGCAAAGGAACGCAACATTCCCGTGCTGTTTACCCCCGGTCGCAATTCCGATGCAACGGCAGAATTGACCATTGGTCTGATGCTGTCCATTGCAAGAAAGATCCCCATGGCGCACGCCGCGCTCAAGGCAGGGGAGTACACCGCACCGCCCGAAAGCGAGCGCGTAACCAAGGACGGTCTGCGTCCCGACGTGTTCTGGGGCGTTGGCGAGAACGCACCCTACAGTGTATTCCAGGGAACACAGCTGCACGGCAAAACGCTTGGTATCGTTGGCTATGGCAGCATCGGCAGACGCGTTGGACGCATTGCGCGTGCCATCGGAATGGCGCTTTTGATCTATGATCCTTACGTGGGTGAGATCGACGTGGAGGAGTTTGGCGTACGCAAGGCAGCCTCCCTTAAGGAGCTGATGAGTGAATCGGATTTTGTCAGCTGTCACCTCAAGGTCGCTCCCGATACCGTGGGATGCATCAGCAAGGAAATGATTGCCTGCATGAAGCCCACCGCATATTTTATCAATGCTTCGAGAAGTGCAATTCTTGACGAGCAGGCATTAGTGGAGGCACTTCGTGAAAGACGGATCGCAGGTGCGGCGCTTGACGTATACGAGAAAGAGCCCATCGTCAGCAATCACCCCTTCATCACGGAGCTGGATAACGTGGTCATCACGCCTCATATCGCAGGTGCGGCTGAGGCGGTCATGTCCAATCACACCAAGATGATCGTTGGAGAGATCAAAAGATTTTTGAACGGCGAAAAGCTGCTCTACCGTTACGCTTGATTAAAAAATATTTATATACAAAAGGAGAAATTACATCATGGATATGCAAAAGGCAAAGCAGGTACAACAAGAGGTATGTGACACGGCAAAGGCAATGGCGGACAGCGGCTTGACCGCAGGCACATGGGGAAATATTTCGGGACGAATCGACGATACTTATATGGTCATTACGCCCTCGGGCATGGATTACTCCAAGCTCAATCCCGATCAGATGGTGATCGTGAACATGAAGACCGAGGAGTACGAGGGTAACCTCAAGCCCTCCATTGAGGTTCCTCTGCACGCAAAGCTGCTTTTGACAAGACCCGAGGTAAACGGTATCGTACATACCCACTCCTCCAAGGCTTTGGCAGTTGCCGTCACTCGCAAGGGCATTCCTCCCATTTGTGACGATCAGGTTTCCATTTTGGGTGGGGATGTGCGTTGCGCACCCTACACCTTCCCCGGAACGCCCTCCATGGCAGATACCGTTGCAGAGGCATTGCTCGGCAGAATGGGTGCGTTGATTGCAAATCACGGCTCGATCGCGATGGGCAGAAATCTGCGCGAGGCATTGATTGCCGCAACCGTTTTGGAAAAGACCGCACAGATCTGGATCGACGTGCAGGCGCTTGGAAACGCAGAGATGATCTCCGATGAGGATTGCGCAAAATTCTACGACTTCTTCATGAACAAGTACGGACAGAAAAAGTAATTTACGCAGAAGGGGGATAGGTTATCCTTGAAGTCTCAAATCAAAGCCTATGGAAAAAGCATTTCCGAATATGCCAAAAAAAATTATCAGCTTTGCTTTCGTGAGCCCGACGGCTTGCTGAAGTATCCCTTTATCGTTCCGGGCAGCTGCTACAGCAACAGCCTTTGGGATTGGGATAGCTGGTTGACCGATCTTGCGTTGCATCATATTGCGGAGCCGCACGAGATCGCGGAATATGAAAAGGGGTGTGTTCTGAATTTCCTTGATCACGTCAGTGAGACGGGAAGAATGCCGATCTACATCAAGCCCGACCGCACCTCCGAGGCATCCTATAATGCTGATAAGGAAAAGAATATTCATAAGCCATGTCTTGCGCAGCACGCCTTGTTTGTTGCCGAGCAGAGCGGTGAGATCGAATGGCTTCGTCAGCATTATGAAAAAATTGAGCGCTACCTCGGTTGGTATGAGCGGAATTGTCTGCATGAGTCGGGGCTTTACTTCTGGCTGGACGATTTTGCAATCGGGGTTGACAACGATCCCTGTACCTTTTACCGCCCCGAAAAAAGCTCGGCGTCGATCTATCTCAATTGCTTGATGTACCGAGAGCTGCTTGCTACGGCAAGCCTTGCAAGGCTTTTGCAGCTTTCCGATCAGGCGGCGCTTTACACACAAAAGGCGACCCTGCTTCGGGAGGCGATACAGGAGCATTGCTGGGACGAGCGCGACGGATTTTTCTACAGTGTCGATATCAATTTGCTTCCCGTTGACCCGACGCAAAAGCTTCATTCGGGCTGTCCGCGCCACTGGTCAACGCTGATCCAGCGCATTGGCGTGTGGTCGGGATTTCTTGCCATGTGGGCGGAAATTGCCACGCCCGCGCAAGCCGAGCGTATGGTCAAGGAGCACTATCTGAATGAAAAGACCTTTTTTGCCCCCTTTGGCGTGCGCACTCTTTCCAAAATGGAAAAGATGTACGCCGTCATCAAATCGGGCAATCCGTCCTGCTGGCTCGGGCCGATCTGGGGGATCTCCAACTACATGGTGTTTGACGGCTTGCAAAAATACGGATATGTCCGTGAGGCGACCGAGCTTGCCGAAAAAACAGTTACCATGCTTGGAAAGGATATTGAAGCGTGCGGTGAGATGCACGAGTATTACGATCCCGAAAGCGGCGAGGGCGTGAATAACCCCGGCTTTCAGAATTGGAATTTCCTTTCCTTGAATATGCTGGAGTGGCTCAAACAAAATACAAAATAACATCATTTTGGTCTGCTTTTTTGCAAAAAAAGCAGACCTTTTGCTTTGCGCAGTGCATTGCGCGGTATAATTCTCTTGGATTGAGAAAAACTAATCAAAAAAAGAGGGAGATAAATTGCGATGAACATGGAAAAAAAAACCTACAAAAAATTTGCCGATGCGCACGCGCCGCACTCACCGATCGGCAAAAACTGCTTGTTTGCATTTTTGTTTGGGGGAGGGATTTGTACGTTGGCGCAGGGCTTGCAGGAGATCTTTCTCAGACTTTGTCATATGGAAAAGGAGGATG
>JAGANE010000353.1 GCA_017624395.1 Clostridia bacterium | reverse complement strand
CATCACGCACGGACATGACGATCACTACGGCGCGCCAGCACAGTTTATGACGCTCTACAATGATAAGGTAACGGTAAACGGCTTTTATTACAATCCTATTATCAACGCGGAGGAGACCGATCCCTTAGTGATGTTGGGAAGCAAGTTGGCAAAGAACTTTGAAGGAAGCCGACTTTATACAGTACACACGGGAATGAAGCTCTATTTCCAAAATATGCAGGTTGAGATCCTCTACACGCATGAGGATTATCAACCCAATGCCCTGACGACGCTTAATGACGCAAGTGTGGTATCTCGCGTTAACGTGAGCGGCGGAAAAAGTGTTTTGGTGACGGGGGATATTCAAGACATGGCAACCTATAAGCCTTCGGTAATGCTGGTAAATTCTTATGGGGATTATCTCAAAAGTGATATTTTGCAGGTACCGCACCACGGTGACAGTGGGGGAACCGTTGCATTGTATCAAGCGATCTATCCGACATATGCCATTTATTGTACCTCAAATACAAAATTTGAGCAATTGCAGGAAGGACATAACAGTCTGTATGCGCCCAACGCAACGCTTTGGGAAATCGTTGGAGCAAATTATACTGTTGCCGACGGAACGGTTCAAATGATCGATCTGAAATAAACACGATAAGGAAGCAATTATGAATTTTAAAACAGTAGAAAACAAATACCGTCCGATCCCGTTCTGGTCTTGGAACGAGAAATTGGACACAGAGGAAACAGCTCGCCAGATCCGACTCATGGGCGAGGCGGGTATTGGAGGCTTTTTCATGCACGCACGTGGAGGTCTTCAAACCAAGTATATGGGTGACGATTGGCACGACAATATCCGTGCGTCGATTAACACCGCAAAGGAGCGCGATATGCATCCGTGGGTATATGACGAGGACGGGTGGCCCAGCGGCTTTGGCGGTGGTATTGTCAGCGGTATGGGTGAGGAGTATCAGCTCAAATACCTCCGCATTGAGGAGGGCGACCGCACCTGCGATACCACGATTACGCACGTGGGCGGTTATCATCTTTATTACGAGGTCAATCCCTTTTACGTTGATACCATGGACGCAAAGGTCGTCAAGCTCTTTATCGATAGCATCTATCAGCCCTACGTGGACAAATACGGGCAAGAGATCGAAGGCTTTTTTACCGACGAGCCCCAGGTTTCTCGCTATTCAATGCCTTGGAGCTTTGTATTGCCCGATGCTTATTTCAAGCGTCACGGCATGCGTTTGGAAGAACATCTGCACGAGCTTTTCTATCCCGTGGGGGATTATGAGAATACCCGTTTCAACTTTTGGAAGCTGATCACCGATCTGTTTTCCGAAAGCTATATGAAGCAGGTACAGGATTTTTGCCATGCAAACGGTCTGCGCCTGACGGGGCATCTGCTCTGCGAGGAGACGTTGCAATCACAGCTTCTCTGTCACGGAGCCATTATGCCGCATTACGAGTACTTTGATATCCCTGGCATGGATTGGCTCGGCAAGCCGATCAAGGAGTGCCTGACCCCCTTGCAGGTGTCATCGGTGGCGCACCAATTGGGGAAAAAGCAGATTCTTTCCGAAACCTTTGCGGGGTGCGGTCACAATGTGGGGCATGATGAGCTGAAAGGGCTTTATGAGTGGCAGATGGTACACGGCATCACGCTTTTGTGTCAGCATCTCAACGGATATTCGCTTCGCGGTCTGCGCAAGCGCGATTATCCGCCGGCGCTCAACTATCAGCAACCGTGGTGGAAGCACTATCGTCTGTTTAACGACACTGTTTCGCGCATCGGTAAGATACTGACCGAGGGAGAGGTGCAATACGACACCCTATTGATCCACCCCCAGTCGAGCGCGTGGATCCTCTTTGACAGCTTGACCAATGAGGGCTTGGATGCGCTTAACGACGATCTTTTGTTGGTTATGCGTACTCTGGAGCAAAAGCACATTCTGTTCCATTTTGGAGATGAGACTATAATGGAGCGTCATGCCTACGTGGATGGTAAAACACTTGTGATTGGTCAACAACGCTATACCAAAATCGTGTTGCCAAGATATATCAGGCTGTTTGAGAATACCGAGCGTTTGCTTGACGAGTACCGCAAAAACGGCGGTCTGATCGTTACGGCGGAAGAGCTTCCCGCAAATACGATCGTCGATAATTCCAATATCACCTATACCGAACGAATTTTTGAAGATCAAAAGATCTATTATTTTGTCAACAGCAATCCGACCGAGCAAAGGGTGTACATCACAAAGGGGAATATCCGTATTCATCCCGAAACCGGAGAGACAGAGCCGTTCGATGGAAAATATACCTTCGCCCCCTATGAAAGTCTGTTGATCCTTGACAATGGGGGCGCGCGTGAAAAGAATGAAAAATGCAAACAGAAGCTTTCTTCCGTTTTTGATCTCAACGGCGAATGGAAAATTACCCATGCAGACGATAACGCGATGACATTGGACAAGTGCGACTATTGGTTTGATGGCGAAAAACAAGGAGAAAACGAATACGTATTGAGTGTGATGCACAAAGCTTTGGCTTTGGAGCGTCCCGTGCGTGTAAGATTACAGTTCCGTGTGCAAGCTGACTATAAACCGAAAGCGCTGTATCTGGTAACTGAAACGCCCGACTTCTACACACTGATCTGCAACGGAAAGACGATTGACAAGACCGATCACGGCTATTTTGTCGACCGTTCCTTCCGTAAGCTTGATATTGCCGATTGCTTCAAGATCGGTGAAAATATCATCGAAGCCGAAATGGACTTTGAACAGTCCCAAAAGACCTATGAGAACATCCGTAAGGCGTACCTGTTTGAGGTAGAAAAGAATCGCTTTACCTGTGAGAGAGAGTTAGAAAACTTCTATTTGGTGGGAGCGTTCGGAATCCGATGCAACGGAGCATGGAATGAGACTGAACGTAATGCGGCGATTACGGCGGGGGATTTTACACTGACCGCACCGACAACATATGTACAGCTCGCGAATTTAGAGCGTCAAGGGTTCCCGTTCTTTGCGGGCAGTATGACCTTGGAAAAGGAATTTGATTGGAGCGGAGAGGATATCTGCTTTGCCTTTGAGAAAAGAGGTGTGAACTGCGTGGAGGTCAAACTCAACGGGGGAGAACTTGGCAAGCTGATGTGGGAGCCTCTTTCGATGGAGCTGACACCGCATCTGACCGAGGGCAGAAACCGCATCACGCTTACGCTGACTAATAATCTGCGCAATCTTCTGGGGCCTCACCACTGTGGTGAGGAGCCGATCTATACCCGTCCGGGCAGCTTTCAGAAGGACAAGAGCTTTTGGAATCTCGATCCCGTGTGGGACGAAAACTATTGTTTTGCCGAGATTGGGCTTTTGACAAAGCAAAACGGAAATGAGGATATAATATGAAATCATCGGAGCAAATCCGTAAAATCATTGATGAGACGTTGGCATGGTTGGAAAGCGTGCATGGTGTAAGTGCGAGCGTTTTTTCATTATACGGTGAGGCTTTGGCGCTGATTGCCGATAACGTGGGGCTTTCTTTGTACGAGGAGTTTTGTTCCTATTTAAACGGACAACTGCGTTACGAAAATCGCATTTTGAACAATCTGTACCGACTGTTTTCGGTGGAAGCGTTGGACGTTTACGTATACTATACAGATTCCGAACACCGTTTACGTGCCGTGATTGGCACACACAGTGCGTATCCGTTTGTGGAAGACAGCGATTTTACGTCAAACACGGATCCTACGCTTTCCGTACTGAACATGTCCTATGAGCTTCAACCCAGTCACGATAATGGACTTGGACTGGTTTTGACACTTGACGACGGTAGTTTTGTGATATACGATGGTGGATTTTTGGAAAGTGATGCCGATCGCATATTGAATTTCCTGACGCAAAGGAATACCCGTACGGATGGTATTTGCATTACAGCGTGGATCATTACACACGGACATGAGGATCATTACGGTGCATTTGTATGGTTTCTAAAGAAATATCACGATCTTGTTAAGGTGAAATACTTCCTGCTCAATCCGGTAAATCATTGCGGAGAAGGAAAAGATTACTTGGCTACTGTGTCCGAAATGATAGACCTCTACTATCCCGACGCAACGAAGCTGATTCCTTATACGGGCATGAAGTTTCAATTTCAAAACGTTCGTATCGAGGTGCTTTTTACACATCAGGATATCCTTCCGTTACCCGTCACCTGTTTTAACGATGCTTCCACGATCACCAAAATTACATCCCCTGATGGTACAACACTGTTGGTGACCGGTGACATTCAAACGCGTTCTCGTTCTTCTTTGCTGCAAAACAATATGCGGGAATATATGAAAAGTGATATTTTGCAGGTTCCCCATCACGGAGATAGTGGAGGAACTCCCGATTTGTACGGCTTGATTGATCCCCACACGGTTATTTATTCCACATCCAACGATAAGTATGGACGTATTCGGGGCGAGGATTGGGCGTTGGCACCAAATGCCTTTTTGTTGAAAAAAATGCAAGTGAAAAGGGTAATCCTTGCAGACGATGGCATAAAAGACATTTTGTTGACACAAAAAACTTTTTCTGATTGAGGTGTTATGATGATTGAATCCCCATTTTTTGTGTGTAAACAAAAGAATCAGGCAAGCAATATATCCGTAACCTACGAGAACGTTGGGATGAGAATCTCGTTGGTACGTATTTTGTTTGCGTTTGACTCGCGTGTGACTCCCGATCAGGCAAGATTTACCTTTACCGTTCCGTGTGTGGACGTATACAGCACTTGGCGACCCGTGGGGGGAGCTGTGCGCAATGTTGCGCCCAATTGGCGTAAGCTGACGGCTGCTTCTCGTTTGGCATCGGGCGCTCCTGTTCTGTCTATGATCTCGAAAGGTGGAAATAATCGCGTTACGGTAGCACTGTCCGATGCGCAAACGCCTTGTACGATCGGGTGCGGTGTTTTAGAGGAAACGGCGGAGCTTGAATTCAGGATCGATCTCTTTACGCAGTTGGTCAGTCCCTTGGATTCTTATGAGATCACGGTGCGGATCGATCAACGCGACATTCCTTTTTACGATGCGCTCTCCGATGTGGAAAAGTGGTGGCATGACGATCTCGGCTTTGCCGGAGCGTACGTACCCGACGCAGCCAGGATGCCTGTGGATTCTCTGTGGTATTCCTTTCATCAGGAGCTTGATCCCGCATCGATTCTTGCGGAATGTAAGGCGTCCAAAGCCCTTGGTATGGATACCGTTATTATTGATGACGGGTGGCAAACCGACGATAATCACCGAGGCTACGAATACTGTGGGGATTGGGTGCTTGCAAAAGAAAAAATTCCCGATTTGAAGAAGCTGGTGGATGACCTGCATGCAATCGGCATGAAGGTTATGCTATGGTTTTCGGTACCTTATGTGGGGATCTATTCGGGAGCGTATGCTGAGTTTGAGGATATGTATCTCTGTTCGGCGGCACGTAATCGAACGGTGATGGTGCTTGATCCTCGTTACAAAAAGGTACGTGATTATCTTTCCAATATTTATGTAAGTGCTGTCAAAAGCTATGGGCTTGACGGCCTGAAGCTGGATTTTATTGATGCCTTCTCCCTTTCCGAAATGTCGGTGGACAAGACCTTTGAGGACGGAAACATATCCTTGGAGAACGGTGTGGAAATGCTGCTGAGTGAGGTCATGGAAAAGCTTCGTGCGATCAATCACGAGATCTTGATTGAGTTCCGTCAGACCTACGTTGGTCCTACTATCCGTAAATACGGTAATATGTTGCGCGTGGCGGATTGTCCGAACGACACACAATCCAATCGCAACGGTATCATTGACCTTCGTCTGATTTCGGGCAGTACGGCGGTTCACTCGGATATGATCATGTGGCACCGTGATGAAACCAATGAAGCGGCTGCGGCACAGCTTTTAGCGGTGATGTTTGGTGTTCCGCAGATCTCCCTTCGTATTCCCGAGCTGAAAGAAGATCACAGGCGGCTGTTGGCATATTTCCTGTCGTTCTGGCGTGAGCATCGTGATGTGTTGCTTGAAGGTAAACTGATCGTAAAAGATCCGGATGTGTGTTATAGCATGGTCATGGCACAAAAGGATCAAAAAACGATTGCCGTGCGCTATTTGTCCGTGCCGTTTGAGGTACAAGAGAATAACAGCTATCGCCTGTTCAATGCTACTACGGATGAAAATGTCACGATTTTGGCTAACTCTGCACAGGTCTTTGATTATAAAATATTCGATTGTCTTGGCAACACCGTGGGATCGGGAAGAATTTCGGACACGGCGGTGGCGTTGCTTAAAGTTCCCGCATCGGGAAACGTGGAGCTGTTGCCGATCAAATCATGAAATCAAACGTATCATTTGGAGGTTAAAATGCTTTTGGAGAGAGATATTGCTTGCCATTCTTCGTTTGGTGGGGTATTGGCAAAGGCAATTGAATTTATCAGAGAGAACCAGATCATGGACGTGGCACTGTGGCAGAAATGCGTGGAGCAATTCCGCATTCATCCCGACGGGGAGAAGCGCGCATGGCGCGGTGAATATTGGGGCAAGATGATGCGAGGGGCGTGCATGATCCAAGCCTGTACCCATGACGATGAATTATATCGCGTGCTGGAGGACAGCGTGTGTGATCTGTTAACAACGCAGGACGAGTTGGGCAGGTTCTCAACCTACACCGTAGAATTGGAATTTAACGGTTGGGATATGTGGTGCCGCAAGTACGTGCTTCTTGGCTTTCAATATTTTCTTGAGATCTGCCGTGACGATTCGCTCAAAGAACGAATCGTTGCCGCCATGTGCCGTCATGCGGATTATATTTTGGATAAGATTGGTTCGGAGAAGGGAAAAATGGATATTTTACGCACCTCACGTGCTTGGGGGGCGGTTAATTCTTCCTCAATTCTTGAGCCTATGGTGCGATTGTATCGCTTGACAGGAGTGCAAAGGTATCTTGATTTTGCGTCGTATATCGTAGATCGAGGCTTCTGTTTGGATGGAAACCTGATCAAACGTGCGCTGGAGGATATTCGTATTCCTTTTGAATACCCTTCGGTCAAGGCGTATGAGATCATGTCCTGCTTTGAGGGCTTGGTCGCTTACTACGAGGTGACCGGTATCGAAAAATACAAGACTGCCGCACTCAATTTTGGAAAAAAGGTCTTGGAGACCGAGGTGAGCGTTATCGGATGTTCTGGGTGTACACACGAATTGTTCGATCACACGTCGGTGATGCAGACCAAAAATGATTATCCCGGCATCATGCAAGAAACCTGTGTGACGGTCACGCTGATGAAACTTTGCGCCGCACTCCTGAAGCTTTCGGGAGATGCGATGTACGCGGATCAGATCGAGCAGAGCTTTTACAATGCTTATCTCGGCTCTCTCAATACGCATCATAAAAAGGTGGTCAGTGAGGAGCAGCCCGAAATGGATATTCCCCAATTCTTGCCGTTTGACAGCTACAGCCCCTTGACCGCAGGAACACGCGGACGTAAAGTTGGCGGTTATCAATACTTTGGGGACGGTAGCTTTTACGGTTGTTGCGCCTGCATCGGTGCGGCAGGCGTCGGCGTGATGCTACAGAACGCATGTATGCGTTCGGAACATGGTGTGGTGTTGAATTTCTATCTGCAGGGCAATATCGATACAGCCACGCCGAGCGGAAAGCCCTTACTTCTCTCTATTGATACCCCCTATCCGTATGACGGAAAGGTTGCGGTGAAGCTGTCGCTTGAAAGCGAGGAGCGGTTTGCCCTCACCTTGCGCATCCCCGCGTGGTGCCGTAAGGCAGATCTGACCGTAAACGGGGAAGTGTATTCCACACAAAACGGCTACGTAACTGTGACGCGGATTTGGAAGAACGGCGATACGATCGTGTTGACGCTTGACATGACAGTAGAGCGGATTCTTCCGCCTGTGGGAGCAGAAAACGAGAATCTTTATGCGGCGTATCGCAGGGGCGCGATCATGCTTGCTTCCGACCGCCGTATCAGTGATCCCGAGGCAGTACACCCTATCGTATGTGATAAGAACGAATTTGTCGAGAGCCGTATTTGCGATTGTTCCGAAATTTCCGATCATGAGCTTTGTGTGGAGCTGCAGCAGCATGGTGGCACGGCTGTGCGTCTTGTGGATTATGCCTCGGCAGGAAAGACGTGGGACGAGGATTCCAAGTGTGCGGTATGGTTGTATCGGTGATGCGTGCTAATGACGTGAACAACGAAAGGAACTTCAATGAAATACGATTTTAATACGGAAAAGGGACAATTTTTCCTTTATGATCCCGAAACGGGTAAGGAATGGTCAAATTTCCTTTTTAACGATATGGGGTATATTTGCACGGTTGCGCACACGGGTGCTACTTCGTCAAGGTATTTGAACGCGGACGCGATATCGATCGCATATAACGACGGTCAATCATTTTTCTACGTGCGTGACGAGGAAAATAAAAAATTTTGGAATATTGGCGGTTATCCGACAATTGCGCCAATTCATGAGTATTGTTGCGAGCATGCGCAGACCTATACGAGGATATCCTCTGTCACCGAGAATATTGCAGGCGAGATCGTTTATACGGTCGATCCGCATGATACGCGAGAGCTGTGGCGTGTCACGCTGACGAACCGATCCAACCAAGCACGCACGCTGTCACTTTTTACGTATACGCAGTTTTCTCTCGGTGGCTTCAGCCAGCCCTTTTACTATAACATGAAAACCACCTGTGCAACGGAGTTTTGCGCAGAGGCGGGAGGATTATG
>JAGANE010000352.1 GCA_017624395.1 Clostridia bacterium | reverse complement strand
CTTGCAAGATGGAGGCGCAAGAGAAAAGCTTGCAAAAGAGAACGCCGTAAAGGGTGTTTCGCCCTCTGCGGAGGGCGAGGAGGGCTCCGCGCCCTCCACCGCGCAAGCTTTTGAAAAAGCTTGACCAAAACTTTTTCAAAAACGACGGGCGGGTATTCTTTACAGGCTTTCTTTCTCTCCCTTGGAGCGTTGACGGTAAGCAAGGGGAGATCTGCCGTAGGCACTGACAAAGCGTCGGTAAAAGGTAGACGGATCCTCAAAGCAACAGCGATGCGCAATCTCTGCGACGGAACATCTGGTGGTCACCAAAAGTGCCGCCGCCTTTTGCAAGCGCAAACGATCCAGATAGCTTTTGGGAGCTTCTCCCATCGTCTCCAAAAAAAGCTTGCGAAAATAGGATTCACTCAAAAAACATACGTCTGCCAAATCCTTGATTGTAATCGATTCCCCTTTCTCGACCGCATAGGCGGCGTGGCGGATCGCAGGCAATATAGTCTCATTGAAAGGCTTGCTCCACACCGATTCCCCCGTCTCGTTCTTAGGCAAGGATAGCTCCAATAAGAGGGAGACCAGCTTTGACGTGATCAGATCGACCACGGGGCTATCGCCTGCCCGCTCGGAGCGGATCAGCGTATGGATCTCGGTCACCGCCGACACCACGGCAGGAGCCGCCTCCCCTGTATAGATCCCGCTTGCCGATGCGTTGCGCGAAAGCTCCAGAAAAAAAGCGGGATCTACCGACAGATGCGGCGAATGGATGCGCGCGACGTCCACGTCGATAAAAGCCCACAGCGAGCCACCCTCGTCGGCAACGTTATAATGCGGGCAAAACGGAAAGACCACCTGCACGTCACCCGCACGAAACGGCGTTTCCCCGTCGTCGGTGATATACCGTCCTGTACCGCCGAGACATACACCCAATTCCAGCACATCGTGGTAGTGCAAAAAATGCAGCTCGGTCGACAACTGAAACAGTGACGGGTGCAAAAAACCGCTTTTGGATTTTGATCCTCCCCAAAACACGGTTGGTACCGCTCTTTGCTCCAAGCCAATCCCCCTCTCTTGATCATGAGATTATTATAATTCCCATGCGCAGTTTTGTCAAGAGATTTTCGGAAAAATAAAAATCGAAAATGCACGAAAATCATTCCCATCGCAATAGACATCCTCCAAAATATATGCTATAATAAAGACAGAACGCCAAACGGCAAAAAATCAAAAACACACGAAAGGATCCCGATGATATGATCAACTACAAAATAGCGGAGCTTGACGGCGCGCGTAAGCTGACGCCCGAAAAAAGTCTTTGTATGAAGCTGAACGGCTCACTTGCAGACTCGGTTCGCTTTTTAGAGCGCAATCAGATCTGTGAGGTGGGACTGTGGCAAAAATTTGCAAACGTCTTTCGGATGCAGACCGACGGAAAAAAGCTGCCTTGGGCAAGCTGGAGAAGCGAGTTTTGGGGCAAGATGATGCGCGGTGCATCTATGGTGGTTCAGTATACCCAACACGACGGCATGTACGACATTCTGGAGCGCTCGGTGCGTGACATTTTGACCACCGAGGAGGAAAGCGGCAGGATTTCGGGCTATGCCACAGAGGACGAATTTACCCAATGGGATCTGTGGGGGCGCAAGTACGTGATGCTTGGCATGATGTACTTTATGGAGATCTGCCGTGACGAGCAGCTGAATCAAGAACTGATCTGTTCGATGAAGCGTCAGGCGGACTATATCCTCGCGCACGTTGGGGAGGGCGAGGGCAAGCGTGATATTCGCACCTGCTCGGCACATTGGCAGGGGTTGAATTCCTGCTCGATTCTTGAACCGATGGTACGCCTTTACCGATTGACTGCCGAGAAAAAATATCTTGATTTTGCCGAATATATCATTTCCACGGGATTTATTCAGGAGGCAAATCTGATTGAGCTTGCCTATGCCGACGAGGTTGCACCGCACGACTATCCCGTGGTCAAGGCATACGAGATGATGTCCTGCTTTGAGGGGCTTTTGCAGTATGCCTGCATCACGGGCAACGAAGCCTACAAGACCGCGGTGCTGAATTTCGGTCGCAGAATTCTGGACGGTGAATTGAGTATCATCGGCTGCAGCGGATGCACGCATGAGCTGTTTGACCATACCGCAATCAGACAAACGCAGACCGACTACAAGGGGATCGTTCAGGAGACCTGCGTAACCGTCACATGGATGAAGTTTGCCGAGGCGCTTCTGGAGCTTTCGGGCGAGGTCGCCTTTGCCGATGCCATTGAGCAATCCTATTACAACGCCTACGTCGGCTCCTTCAACACCCATCGCGTTCCCTCCTTTAACAATCGCAAGGAAAAGGAGGTTCCGCAGGTG
>JAGANE010000351.1 GCA_017624395.1 Clostridia bacterium | reverse complement strand
AGGTAATGACGGAGTCAGAGTCCGTTGCCTTACCGCTTGGCGATGCCCCATTCGCAACGCATTATATTATAGCAGATTGGAAATGATTTGTCAAGAGGTTTTTATAATTTTTTTGTAATTTCTCGGATTTTTCTTTCGTTTCCTTTCGACAATCCACTTTCTCTCCCCGCCGTCACCCCCAAAAAGGAACGGGAGACGTTTCCATCTCCCGTATTTTTTGATTAGTCCTTCTTATAGCCGATGTTTCTTGCCTTGGAGGGATCAAACGTCAGATTGCAAATTGCAGCAACCAGACCGTAAATGCCCAGCGTGATGTAGGAAAGGAAGAAATATGCAAGCGTTCTTGAGGTGTAGCCTTCGGGCTTCAAGGAAGTGTGGTTGATAATGATACTTCCGATCCAACCAAGGAAAAAGGTCAACAGGAATCGTACGAGCTTATTGTTATCCATCACCGTGTCCTCCTTTCTCAAAGTGTGCTTTGTTGTCAAAGCTCGACTTTATTATACCCTATTTTTTAAAAAATGTCAATAGATAATTTATATTTCATACAAAAATGCAACAAAAAAGAGGATGAATGATGAAAAATGCATGAAAAATCCCACCAACGATCTCTTGCGAGGTCGTTGGCGGGATATTGATTGGATATTGTTGCTGGAATCACATTTTACAAACGCATCCGTTCACGACACGTTGACGGTCAACGTAATCGTTTTATCTCCAAGCACAAATACGAGATAATAGGTTCCCGCATTTGCATTGGTACTGATGGTTGCCGAAAAGCTACCGTCGGTGATCAAAGGACTGCCGTCAGCGGAGAACACACCGTTTGTAGAGGCAGACAATCCCGACGCGGTGTCAAACAAGGAGGCACAATCGTCGGTAAACGCCAGCTCCTCGCCGCCGTTTTCCTCGGTAGTTCCCGCAAAGCTGACCATCTGATAAAGATAGATCCTGATTTGCGAAACGTCCACACTTTCCTCGCCTCCCTCAGCGGTGACCGTTTTTGCCTCAATTCCGTCAACAGTTAGGGTGTCACCCTTGGAAAGATAGCGAGTTTCAAGATTCTCCACGCCAAGCGACGGAGTTTCGCGGAGAGTAAGAGTCTCGGTCGTACGTGCAGCCGTCTGTGCGCCAATACCGCAAAGCATTCCCGCATCATTCCACTCTGCGGGAGCGATGCAAATCTCATACGTAAAAACCTGAGAAGCAAACTCGTTTTGCATCATGGTTCCGAGATCAAGGGTAATTCCCAACTCCATTGCGGCGGTAAACTCGCTGACTGTTCCAAGCTCCAGCGCGGCGTATTTGTCACCGTAAAGACTTGCGGCACCATAATCATCCACCAAAAATTCAACGCCCTGCGCCATAGAAAGCCCCGCCCAACTGATCAGCAGGTAGACGCGATCATCATCGGCAAAGTCCTTGGCGGTCAGTGCAGGAACGCTCACCGTGGTTTGATGCAGCGTTTCGTAATCAAAGGAGACGGGCTCCTTTTCGGTCTCTGTGGGTGTGGTGTCGATCAACCCGTAGGAACGCTCGGTCTGCGAGACAATATCGTCGGCATCGTAAAGACCGATCACCTCGGAGGCAACGTCAACGCTTGCGTTTGTATAGCAGATCTGCACTACCATATCCGTAGAATAACCCACAAATTTTGTTCCCGATCCATCCATGGATAGGAAGGCATCGGTGGAGATCGCCGTTTGATGCTCGTCGGTTACCGTGTAGCTGTAATAGACGGGAAGCTCTTGCGAACGGTCAACCAACGTCAAAAGAGTCCCCTTTGGCAATCCGTTTTTAAATTTGAGCGTCATGATTTCGGTATCATTTGATGACCGCACAAAGCGAACAGACAGCGAGGTGTTATCCTTGATGGCAACATCGTCCACGGTTATAAAGGCGGAGAAATCACGCTTTCCGCTGATGTAGGACGACCACACAAGATCCTCCCATACAGAGGATAGGAACAAGGTCTCACCGCTCTGCCATGACGTAAGTGTCTCGGTCATTTCGGGAGTCAGCTGCATGATACGCTCCCCCTGCCGATTGTCGTCAACGTCGAT
>JAGANE010000350.1 GCA_017624395.1 Clostridia bacterium | reverse complement strand
TGCCGCGGCAAGTACGCATTTTGCAACGTCCTCAGGTGTCCCCCAACGCTTAATGGGGGTAATTCCCTCGGCAATCAGCTTATCGTATTTGGCACTTACCACGTCTGTCATAGGAGTTTTGATAATTCCCGGACGAACCTCAAATACGGGTATCCCGTATTCCGCCAACTTATCGGCAAACAGCGTGGTCACCATAGAAACCCCCGCCTTGGAAATGCAGTATTCCCCGCGTGAGGTGCTGGAGGTATAGCTGGAATTGGAAGCAATATTCACGATGCGTGGCGTATAATCCTCTACACCGCTTCTTTGATATTGGATCATCAGATTGGCAAAGATCTGACTCATAAAAAAGGTGCCCTTGGTGTTGATCCCTACCACACGGTCAAAGCTTTCCTCGGTGGTTTCCAAAATATCCAATCTCACCTTGCAGGCAACGCCCGCGTTGTTGACAAGCAGATCCAATCTGCCAAACGTACGGTCTATGTAATCGGCAAGCGCGGCTCTGTCACCTGCCTTGGAAATGTCACATTTAAAATAATGCTTTACGTTCATCGTATCAAAAACGTCCGAATATACCACCGTATATCCCTCTGCCTCAAGCAGACCTGCAATACCAAGTCCAATGCCCTGATACGAGCCCGTAACCAATGCTACTTTTTGCATAAAACCTTCTCCTCATAGAGCTTTTTATAGTAATCGTTGAACACGGCACAGCCCGAAACACACTTTGCTCTCATCAGCTCGGTGCATTTGGAGCAGGCAACGCAACACTTTTTAAAATCAAATTTTCCGTTTAAATAATCGGCATAAAATTGCGGATAGGCAAGCCACAGACGTCCGTATCCCACAAAATCACACACGCCGTCATAAAGCAGCCCCTCGGATATCTCCATCAATTCCTTTCGGTAAAAGGAAAGTCCGCTGCCCACCACGGCAAGCGTGGGAAACCGCTGCTTTAAATGCTTTTCCACCGTCACAAAGCGGGCAAGTCCCTCCTCTGCCCTTTCGGGAGGTGTGTAGGCACCGCGTCGGAAGGGACGGTTGATATGAGGGTTGTAATAAGGATTGCCGATGGTCACGTTCAGCATGGAAACACCGCACTCCATCAGTTTTTCCACCAAAAGATCACTCTCTCCGAGATCAAGCTCGCCGTCCTCGGTGGTTCCAAAGCCGCAGGGCTTTGCTACCATGTCCGAAAGTCCAAGGCGCGCGACCACCTGCATACGATCTCCAACGGCAGCCTTTACCGCCTTAACACATTCCAAGTAGAGACGGGCTCTGTTTTCAAAGCTGCCGCCGTATTTTCCCTCTCTCTCAAAGGCGGAAAGCATCTCGGCAAGCAGGTATCCGTGGCACGCCTTGACGTCAACCGCATCAAAGCCCACCTCCAGAGCAAGCAGTGCCGATTTGGCATACAGTGCGGGAAGTGTTTGAAGATATTCGTCACTCACCACGTTTTCATCGGTCAAGGGACGCTTTTCCTCGTAAACGGCATTTCGGTAGGCGATCATTGGCGTAATGCTTTGCCTGCCCGAATGTGTCAATTGCAAAACGAGGAACTGGCGTTGTCCGCTTTGCTGACGTGCGATCTCCCGCAGCTCATTCAAAAGTGCGCGAAACGCCTCGCGATTCTCCTCGGTCAGGCGCATCTGTCCCCGATTGGTTCTCCCCTCCGCACAAACGGCGTTTGCTTCAAACCAAACGGTTCCCGCGCCCGATGCTGCGGCTTTTTTGTATTTTTGAGCGGTCAGCTCACTCGGAGAACCGTCCGAATTGCAGTCACAGCCCTCCATGGGCTGAAGCAATACGCGGTTGGGGATCCTGATCCCATTTAACAAATATTCTTGCTTTATCATCATTTTCCTCGTTGTTGGCATCAATAGTATTTGCTGTAGGCATCGTCCGAGGTGGAAAGAACGGACAGGGGATTTACCTGCTCCAATACCACGTCGGGTGCCACGTATGTCTTTTTATCCATGTATTTTCCTTTTTGTAACAAGGGGACGGCAGGCTACCCCCACCATCCCCTTTTGATTGATTATTGCTTCGGCGCAAACTGATCCTCTGCGATATTGTCGTTGTCAGAGGTCGTGATCACGTCCTCGTAAGACACTACCGTCAGCTCCATTTGGGGAAGCTCATAGAATTTTTTCATGTTCCAAATCTCCTTTTTTAATTTTCACCGTAGATAGTAGCAACCATGATGATCGGCAGGTGGTCGGAGGGGTATTTTCCCGTTTCCTCAACCTTATTATCGGTAACGGCATAGCTGTGGAAATCCACGTTCTCGGCATTCAGTGCGAAATACAGATCGATTGCGCCCGAGGCGGAACCAAGGTCCGAAAAATCCGTGGTAGTCGTGGAGCAACCCGTGGTTGTATTGGTTGCCTCGTCCTTAACGCTGACGGCGGTATCGCCCCAATAGCTATCGTAGCCCTTTAGCACACTGTAGGAGGCATTAAAATCTCCGCCGATGATGATGGGACAAGCGTATTGCTCTGCAAGATCAACAAGAAGTACCTTGAAATAGCCGACAACGTCATCCTGATAGTTTTCCGCACCCTCGTCAAGCTCGCTCTGTGAGGGCTTGCGGTTGAGGTGAACATTAACGTAAATAAAGGATACGCCGTTATCATCGGTCAGATAAGCCCACGTGCATGCCTTGTAATCTCCACCGTAAGCCTTTTGGGTACCGTCATCGGAAAGAAATGCAAAGCCGCTTTTTGCCTCATCAAGGGTAAATTGATCTGCCTTGTAGTAAATGGGATTGTACATCTCCTTGTTTCCTGCGGGCAGAATATTTTGTCCCTTATAGCAGGCGTAGCCGTTTTGGGTCAAGCCCGCCTGCGTTTGGTCGTCACCGATGTAATCAAACCAGCTCAGGGTTTCATTACTCAAAATGTAATCATTTTTTTTTTTGCTTGCTTCCTGAATTCCGATCACGTCGGGATTTTTGGAAAGAATGTAATCAACTACCGCATTCTGTCTGCCCTCGTATTCAAAGGTCAGGGGATCGTTGCTTGATGTCTTATTTCCGCCCTCAACGTTGCGGATATTGTAGGACATAAAGTTGACGGTTGCGGGAGTTCCCTCGCCGTAAAAGCTGTAAAGAGTTTCTCTTTGCGTGGTGGTATAAGGGCTGTAGATACCTGCATCCACGGCGATCTCATACTTATATTCGTCATCCTGCTCGGTCTTGGTATCCTCGTACGCTGCCTCGGCAACCTCGGCAATACTACGGGAGTTGACTGCGGAATCGTATGCGGAGTAGTAAACGACCTCTCCGTCCACTGCGATATAAGCTCTTGCGGAGAAGGCTCTGGAGTAGTTGTTGGGATTTACGGGGCCGAGAACACCTGTAAACTCATAGTAGCCTGCATCATCGCCGCCACTCACCAGCTTTTGAGCAGGGATCAGAACGTAGGAAATGTCATACGCAAGCTCACTCAAAGCAGCTACCGTAAATATGCCGTCAGCCTCCTCGATATAATCGGTGGGAGCAATGATAATGCCGTAGGTAACCGACTTTTCTGCGTTGGCGGGATCATTCTTAATGCTGTTCAGGAAGGATGCACCGATGATCGCCTGGAAGCGCAGACCCGTGGGAGTATCCAATCTGACAGAGGCACCGTCAAGCATTTTTGCAGTAAACAGGTTGGATACGAGATCCTTTACACCCGTAGGAAGCATAATATCGCCGTCACACTTTGTCCAACCCGTCAGCTCAATTGCATTTGTACCCAACAGATCCACGGCATCAATCAGCGTAACACCGCTGTTTTCAGCTGTCCACTTAACGTTACTGTACACACCGTTTGCCGCAGTATGCGTGGTGTAGCAGTTGGTGACATTGTATTGAGTTTCTTCATTCTTGTCACTAACAAAAGGTCTGTTGTTGAAAGCCACGTCCTCGGCACCGCCTGCATAGATACAACGGTTTAAGGTAACCGAAGCAGCATAGGTTACAGCCTCCTCCCCCTCTCCAAAGGTTACGGTGTACTCATTTCTGCCAACAAAACCGCTTGTGCGACTTTGACCAATCTGTACGTTACCCGTTACGAGACAGTCTTCGATTACAATGTGGAAGATTTCATGTTTTTCACTGTCTTCTTTACTGTTGCCGTTACCGAGAATGCCGCCATTATCAGTACCGCCCGCTATAACAGTACCTGCAAAGACACAGTCCTTGATGGTTACGGTACATTCAGCCACGCCATTGCTATCCCAATATTTTGAGCTATAATAGCATCCACCAACGATACCGCCGTTGCTACCTTTGGAAGCAGAACCAACAACAACGTCTTTGTCAACATAGATGTTTTCAATGATGATAGTACCGCTAACCTCTCCTACCAACGCACCAACGTAACCGTTTGTGGATGCAAAGGTAGAGGAAGAAATAACAAGGTTTTTGATCACAGAGGTATTTTCTGCAACGTCAGCGGGATTTGCACTGCCCCAAATATCGCCAAACAGACCCGTACCGTCCTTGGTACCGTTCATCTTGACGTTTTTGATGATATGACCGTTACCGTCAAAATAGATCAGCAATTTCTTGCCATCGGGAGAAATGGGAGTCACTCCCTCAAGATTTGCAAAATCAAGGTTTGCGGCAAGCTTAAAATAGTAACCGTCATCAATTCCTTCGGCAGTTGCCTTTGCCAGATTTACCCACTGGGAAGCAGATCTGATGACGTACGGATCATCTTTGGTTCCCTCTCCCCATTGATCCCAAGCCTCAAAGGAGGTTCCGTCCCAAGTGTTCCAAGGATTTTCGGGAATTTCTGCCTCGTCCTTTAACTCCATAGTGTAGGTTGCCGTATAGGTTACGTTCCCTTCAACCGCCGTAACGTCGGGAGTCCAGCCCTTAAAAGTATAGCTGAATTGATCGTCATCGGCTCTCGTGGGTGTTTCACCTGTATAAGTAGGTGTTTCACCCATCATATAACTTTCGGTTTTGAGGATCTTACCGTCATTCACCCAAGTCACGGTACGCATATCAAAGAACTTGGGAGCAAATTCAGCCACGCCCGTGGGCACCATGACGTCGTCCTGTCTTCTGGTAAAGCCCGTGATCTCGGTAGCATCCAAGCCCATAAGACATCTTTTCCATTCGATCATACCCGCATCGTCGGCAATGTCGTTATCCTTGTTAAGGTAAACGACGCCGCTGTTTTCCTCGGTATACGCAACACCGCCATCAGCATCTCTGTACACCGTATCGTCGCTGCAAACGTGGGTGGTGTAGCAGTTGGTGACGGTGTAGGATTTGTTATCTCTGAAGAAAGGATAGCTGGGGAAATAATCGTTTTCTGCGCCACCTGCGTAAATGCAGTTTTCGAGATTGATGGCACCGTGCTTATTCCAACCAATGAAACCGCATGCGGGAGACGCACCTACGGTTTTACCAAGCACGATACTGTTCTCCACAATAATATTGTGAGCAACATCCGACTGACCACCGCCCGAGCCAACGATACCGCCGACGTCACAACCGGTTGCCGAAATGGATCCTGCAAACACGCAATCGCTAACTGTCAGTGTGTATGATTTGCTCTTATTGCCACATCCACCGATAATACCGCCTACAATTTCACCGGTAACGGTAATGGAAACCGTGTCGGAAATGTAAACCCCTTCTACCGTTGTTGTATCATTCGTACAACAGATCAAGGGGGCTACCCATTTACCCTCATAGGTAATGGTGGTGTCAGAAATCACAATGTTTCGATAAATGCCACTGGAAGTACAAAACAAACCAAGGTCATCTCCATCGTCTCCACCTTGGATATTGAGGTGTTTCAGCACAACGCCGTTACCATCAAAGGTACCGCTAAAATTGGTAATAGGAGAAAGCGTTTTGCCGGAAAAATCAAGCTCTTTTGCCGTTACGCAAATTTTCTGACTGCCCAAATCGGACTTGCCGTTGAGCTTTTCCATCCACTGATCAACGTTTTCTATAACGATATCCCACTCTTCCGCACTCACAGGAATCATTGCGAACATACCAACCAACATGGAAAGGACCAGGAACAAAGATAATATTCTTTTCTTCATTTTCGTTTTACCTTTCATTATAAAATGTGTAAGTCTATTGATGCACCATTGGAGAGGGCGGTTGCCCTCTCCTTTGGTAAAGTGCTTTTTTATTATTCGTCCTTCTTTTTCTTGACCAGAACAACTGCGCTACCCAACATCATGGAAAGCACCAATGCACCGCCGCCAAGCACTGCGCCGCATCCCTTCTTTTCGGTGGTGTCGGTAGTGTCGGTATTGGCTTCGGTGGCAGGAGCCTCGGTAACGGGGGCATCCGTCTCGGGTGCGTCGGTCTCGTCATCGATAATAATGTTCTTTCTCGTTTTGTAGAACGTAGCCGTATAGGTTACGTTGGAGCCAACCGCTACCACCTCGGGCGACCATTCCTTAAAGGTGTAGGTGTAGGTATCGTCCTCTGCCTTGGTGGGGGTAGCGCCCTTGTACTCGGGAGTTGCACCGCCCTCGTAAATCTCGGTTGCAAGAACAGTACCGTCGTCATTTGCCCAGGTTACGGTATAGCTTGCACCGTAAATAAAGGGAGCAAACGAAGCAACACCGTTGGGAACCATCACGTCACCCAATCTTCTGGTAAAGCCGGTGACCTCAATGGCATCCAAGCCCATGAGGCATCTCTTCCACTCGATCAGATCTGCCCCCTCGGCAATGGTGTTGTCCTTGTTAAGGTAAACGACGCCGCTATTTGCCTCGGTATATGCAACACCGCCGTCAGCATCACGGTACACCGTATCGTCGCTGTTGACGTGGGTAGTGTAGCAGTTGGTAATGGTGTAGGACTTGTTATCTCTGAAGAAGGGATAGCTGGGGAAATAATCGTTCTCGGCACCGCCTGCGTAAATGCAGTTTTCCATGTTAACAGCGCCGTACTTGTTGTAGCCGACAAATCCGCAAGAGGGGCTCTTGCCTGCGGTTTTACCAAGGACGATGCTGTTTTTAACGGTGATATTGTGGGGCTGTCCGCTGGAGGAGCTACCGCCCGAGCCAACGATACCGCCGGCATATTTACCAACAGCCGTAATGGTTCCAGCAAACACACAGTCGGTAACCAGAACGTCATACGCGACCTCGGACTTGGCGCAGCCGCCGATAATACCGCCCGCATAGGAGCCGCTTTCGCTACCCGTAACGGTAACCCAAACGCTTGCGGAAACGTAAACGTTTTTCACGGTGGTGTTCTGGCAGGTGCAGCAAATCAGGGGTGCGATCCAGTTTTTGGTGCAGCTAAAGGTGGACTCGGTGATCACAACGTTTTGATACGTACCGCTGGAGGTACAGAACAAACCAACATCACCCTCACCGCTCATCGTAATTTTTTTCAGTACGACGCCGTTGCCCTCAAAGGTTCCAGTAAAGCCGATGATGGGGCTCAGCTCCTTACCCGTAAAGTCAAGCTCGGCTGCCGTAACGTTGATGGTCGCATTGCCAAGATCTTCTTTTCCGTTCAGCTTTTCCATCCAATCATCTACGCTGGCAATGGTAATGACGTTTTCATCTGCCGCAACGCTTGTGGGCATGATGCAAAGCATACCTACCATCATGGAAAGAACCAAAATCAAAGACAATAATTTTTTCATTGTTCATTCTCCCTTTCTTTATTTGTGTGTTTCGTAATATTTGTCGAGCATCACGCAATACTCCTCCAATTTGTCCATGACCACACCGATATTGGTCTGGTAAAGAGACGAGAAGTTGGTAGAGTTGTTCTCTCCCAATTGCTTAAAGCCCAGCATCATGCCACCCCAATCCTGCACGGTTGCAACGTCGGGCGCCACGGTGGAATCCAGAACGATCTCCAGCATTTCAACCGAGCCGGGATCCTGCATATATCTGGAGGTCAGAACTGTTTCAAAGAATGCGGGGGTAAGTGTGTTGACCGACTCACGCGACATTGCCGAAAGCACAAGACAGACGTCATCGGCATTAGGCAGCACTGCGGGAGTGGGAATTGCCAAAACGACCGCGTCGTTCAATACGCTGATGTAGTCGCCGCCCTCCTCGTAAAGCGGGAACGGCAGGATCTTAAAGTCTGCTCGGTTGTCGCTTCTCGAAATACGCTCGGAGAAGATCAACTCCTCTACCAAGAACAGGGCACGGTTGGTGTTAAAGCGTCCAAGCTCCTCGTCCACGTGGTAGTTTGTCAAAAGTCCCGTATCGGTGCAGGCACCGTCGTTCCATACAGTGCGAAGTGCCTTTTCCAAAATGGTTTGGGTACGCTCAACCTCCATCTGCCATACGGGGTAGCCATCCTTGCTGAAGTCCACCATTCCCTTGCCTGCGGAATAGTATACGGCTCTGTAGAAGTTGGAATTCATCAGCGCGCCGTCCATCTCTCCCTCGGAATAGGTGTTGGCATCGCCGTCCAGATCATTGGCAACGTCAGCCGCCATGGTATGGAATTTTTCCAACGTCCACTGCTTGTTTTTTACCAAGGAGAAATAATCCTCGGTAATTCCAAAATTGGAGGACACGGCAGTGTTGACGTAGGTGCAATAGGGATAAAAATCATCACTGTAAATGATGTCTCCCGTTGCATAGTAACGCGCGTTTGCAATAGCAAAATCCTGCATCAGCGAGTGATTCCACCAAGGATCGTCATCGCTGTAGTAAGCCAACTCGTTAAAGTCGGCAAGCAGGCCCTCCTGCGCCAAGGGCATCATAAATTTGATGGTGGAAGCAACCGCGTGATAGCTGGAGCCTCCTGCCAAGATCTCGGTGCGGAGATCGCTGGGGATGGTGGAAACAAATTTGGTGTCAGCCGTGATGATCACGTTGTAGTTTGCCTCGACAACGTAGTTTCTCGAAGCGACTGCATCATCCAGAATGTTGCCCGCAGCCTCTACGACTGCCAGCTCATTGTGCAGATAATGCCCGTCCGAGTGTGTCTCGGGCCAAAGCAACCTGATCTCTGTGTTGCCCAAATCCTTGGTCGCGAGCGGTGGCAGCACCTCGTCCATATCTGCGGTTTCCGTGTTTTGGGGCTTCTCCTGCACCTCGTCGTCCTGACAGGATGCAAAAAGAAGCGTTGCGGAAAGCAGCATGATCAGAGCAAGCACTGCCGCTAGTGTTTTTGCGTGTTTGTTCATGGTGAACTCCTTTCTTTTTTTTATAAAATCTTGATCCCTCAAGTTTTTACCTTATAATATTTTTGTGATCTCTTTAAATAATCGATCAGCATCATTGGCCAATCGGTTTGGATCAGATCAAATCCCCGATCGGCAAGCCAGCCCCATCCAAGCTCCTCGGATTGGGTCAGCGCGGTATCGTCCGAATGTCCCGCCGCGATCTGCTTTTCGTAATCGTAAATGATGGAATTTGCCCACATCAATTTACCCGCGCCGTGGATCTTTTCAAAAAACGCCTCGGATACGATGGGATCCCCGTCATCGTAAAACAATGCCTCTACTCCAACAAAATTGACGTTGCGTTGCATCAGCTTTTCGTAGCCATCAAAGCTGATCTTTACTACCGGCATATAGGCAAGCGTGGGTGCAAGCTCCTCCAGCACGCGCAAAACGTCCTCTCTTGGCGGTGCCTTTACCACCACCTGATCCAGCATACCGTGACGCTTGATGGTTTGATAGATCTGCTTGGGATGATCCCAAAATTTATCCACATTGATAAAGCAACGCCCCTTGAACTGCTCCAGCAAATCGTCAAAGCGCTCTACGCCAAACTGCGTGGGAACGTTGTCGGCGTTGACGTACCTCAGCTCGGAAACCGCCTTCCACGGTAAGCTTGGCAAGCTCTTTTGCGTGCAAAGGTGGGCAGGCTCCATTTGAGGATGAAAAATGATCAGATTTTCGTCTGCGGTGATATTGACGTCGGTCTCGATCATATCTGCACCCTGCTTGAGCGCGACCTCATAAGCCGCGATTGTGTTGCAGGGAATATTTCCGCCAAACACTCCTCGGTGTGCCACGACAAGAAGCTTTTCCCGTGCCGCCTCATAAATATCAAATTTCATGACCGTTCCTACTCCTTATAAGCTGCAAGGTATTTTTTTGTTCCCTCGTACATCTCGGTAAACAGAGCTTTTCTTTGCTCCATTGTCAGATCCTTTACGAGATGCCCCTCGCAAAAGACCTCGCAGCAAAGCGACAAGGATTGGGAAAACGCAGCCTCTACGGCGCGGTCGTTCTCGCGGTTGACCGTTGCCACCTTTTCAAAAATGCGATCGGGAAGCTTGCCCGCCATGACGGGAATCACCGAATTGGTGGAGAACACGGCATTGGTCTCTACCACGCTTCCCAAGGGAAGATTTTCGATCTGTCCCCTGTTTGGTAGGTTGACGTTGGTCACAAGCTTGGTAAAGCCGAGCAAAGCGCGGATCTGGTGAACCCCCTCCTCGCCGCTATCGTGAAGCTTAAAGGTCTCCTCCCCCGAAAGCAAGCGTTGGCTCTTTTCCAAGCGTTTTTTCAGATCGTTCTTTCTCCATGCCACCGTAGTCAGACCAAATGTCCAATGCTTGACGGTCTCGGGATCGGTCAGGTACTCGTCTCGGTTGCAAAATTCAGCAAGGTGTCTGTCCCCCGCCGCCGCAATATAACCAAAACGGCGGAACAGATCAAAGCGTACCCTTGCCGCCGAGGAAAAGGAGTTGTTTGCCCAATTGGCGTGCCCTCCTCTGTCAAAGCCCGTTTCATAATATTTGTCAACAAACCGACGGTAGGTTTCAAAAAGGTCTATATCCTTATAGTACGCATTGGTAAACCAAGTAAAATGATTGATGCCAACCACGTTGACGCAAATTTCCTCGCGCTGAGCGCCCTGAATGCCGTGAACCTCCTCCAGCGCCTGAGAGAGCAGCTTTTGCGTTCCAAACACCTCATGACAGCAACCAAACGCCTTGATCTCGGGGAACTCGGTATAAAGGGTTTTGACACAGATCGCCATGGGGTTGGTGTAATTGATCACCCATGCGTTGGGACAAAACTGCTTGATCTCACGTGCGATCAAGCGGATCATCGGAACCGTCCGCATTGCCCGAAGCAAACCACCCGGTCCCGTGGTATCTCCCACCGATTGATAGATCCCGTACTTTTCGGGGGCATGCACGTCATATTCCATTTCATCAAAGGTTGCGGGCAAAATGGATATGATGACAAAATCTGCACCCGTAAGGGCGTCTCCAATGCTTTTTGCCGCAACGTATTTCCAATTGGCACAGATCTTATTTCCGATCGTTTCGTTATGTAAAGCCGCCTCGTAATCAATATCGTAAAGCGACACGACACCCGATAAATCCTCTGCCTTTGCAAGATCGTTCATCAACGTCCATGCCCAGCCGCGTGAGCCACCGCCAACGTATGCGATCTTAATATCTTTTACGTCATTTTTACTGTATATCATATTGTCCCTCCCCTTTATATTAAAATTATATCATATTTGCGAGCCAAAAAACATAAGAATATTGCCCACTTTCTCCTTCTCAGTTACAAAATATTGCTCTGTTTTCCTTTTTATGGAGTCTTGACCAAATTTATGCAATCCTGTCAAAATCACCGTACGTTGATTTTACGGGTGAGCAGATGCCAAAGCTTCCCTCATATTTGGAAATTATACGTTCCATTTCCACGCGCTGTCTTTTGTTGATCACACATATCAGCATCGCGCTTTCCTTGCCCGAATACATGCCAACGCTCGGCACTCTGGTGCATCCGTGACGCAGCGTTTCCATGATCTCCTTGGAAAGCGCCTCGGGCTGATAGGTCACGATCTCAAACTTGATCGCCGAGCGCCGCCCCTGAAACAGATAGTCACTGATAAAGCCGGATACAAGCGAGCAAAGAACGCTCAAAAGGACGGGAAACAAATGCATACCGTACACAAAATAGGACATGACGGCAACACCTGCATTGATGGAAAACAGTACCCAAACCGTATTGAAGGAGGGCTTGAAGCGATGGATCAGATCTGCCAAAATATCGGTGCCTCCCGTGGAACCGCCCAACCAGATCGTCAAGGGATACACCACGCCAAAAAAGACGCCGTAAACCATTGCGGCAAAAAACGCCTCCTCCTCGGAATTTGCCCGAAATTCCAGCCAATGCAGATCCATTTGTAAAATCAATTGCTGAAACAACACCGTCATTACCGAAAAGCTTGTGATATAACTCAGATTTTTAAAGGAATACGACTTATTCAATACAAAAAATGCAATGATCAGCATGGGGGCGTTGATCAAGGAATAGATATATCCCACGCTGATCCCCATCAGATATTGGATCATGGTAGTAAAACCCTGAATACCAACGGGAGCAAATTCATTGGGGTAGATAAAGATAATTGATACCAATGCGTCCATCGCTGCCAAAAAAACGATTGCCACGTAGGACCCCCACGGTGAGGCTCTCAGTATTTTTTTTATTTTTTCCACGCCTACTTTTTACACCTCCAAAAATTTTTCACCGCTGATTTTGTATTCGTCCAAAAACCATTCCGCAGTCTTGGTCACATTCAAAACGGGATCGGAAGCAAAATCAAATACCATCGTCATATTTCCAAGGTAATCGTCGATCACCTGCACACGAAGTACAAACGTCGTGCTGCTTTTCCATGCCCCAGAACAGAGACAGCGGTAGCCGCGTCCGTTG
>JAGANE010000349.1 GCA_017624395.1 Clostridia bacterium | reverse complement strand
TTCCGTTTTCCCATTTTGAAACGGCTTGAAAGGACACACCAAGATAGTTAGCAAAAACCACTTGGGATATGTTTTTGTGCTTTCTTAAAGACTTGATTTTTTCTCCAAGTTTAATCATAGTAGTTCCTCCAAATCAATTTGGATCGGCGCTTATCCTGATTTTATTATATCATATTTGCTTATAAAAACAATAACTCATTTGGAGAGAATTTTTCTAACGAGAGTTGAAAACACTCCACGTTCGTGTCCGGTGCAAGCATAGCGCGCGGCAGTCCTCGCACAATCGGGCAGAAGCCCGAACCCACTATCCGCAGAGATATGACGTATAAAGGCTCCCTCCGGGAGGGAGCTGGCGCCGAAGGCGACTGAGGGAGAGCGCGTTACAATAAAGCTTATCAAAACTCCAAAGTCACGCAGGCTCCTTCCACCGCCAACGCGAGAACCCCCAAAACTCATTTCATTCGTTTCGGGGAACCCCGCCGCGGTCCCCTTCCCTCTCCGAGGGAGGCTTTGCAAGTTGTCGCCGACAAAAAAAACCACCAAAAAAAATCCTTGGTGGTGTTTGTGTTTTCTCCGCTAAGAATGCAGAGAGGAAGGAACCGCTTTTTCAAGAAGCATTCCTTCCCCGCAAATTTTATTTCATTACGTCTCCTCGGAATTGTCGAAAAATCTTTCGAGATATTCCTCGGGTGTGATCAGGATGCTACGCGGCTTGGAGCCATCGGGAGGAGAAACGATCCCCTCGGATTGCATGCGGTCGATCAGCTTTGCGGCGCGCGAGTAACCTACCTTCCAGCTTGCGTTGCAGGAGCGACGTGGAGATCCGCTTTTCCTCAATGGCAACACGCACGGCATCGGCGTATTTGGGATCGTCTCCCTTTTCGCCATCGGCAGAGGGCGGCAAATCGTCTCCGCTCTTTCCCTTGTTTCCGCATTGCGCGGCAAGCTCCTTCAGCTTTGCAATAAACTTTTCGTCATACTGCGCCGTACCGTTGGTGGCACGGATAAATTCGCAGATCTTTTCTACTTCCTTATCGTCTACAAAAGCGCCCTGCACGCGGGTATCGCGCATAGAACCGATGGGAACAAACAGCATATCTCCGCGTCCCGTCAACGCCTCGGCACCGCCGTGGTCGAGAATGACACGCGAGTCAACCTGCGACTTGACGGCAAACGCGATGCTGGAGGGAACGTTTGCCTTGATCAGACCCGTAACGACGTCGGCAGACGGACGCTGCGTACCGATGATCAGGTGCATTCCTGCGGCACGTGCCTTTTGCGCAATGCGGCAAATGGCGGTCTCCACCTCGTTCTTTGCCGTCATCATCAGGTCGGCAAGCTCGTCAATGATGATCACGATATGCGGAATAAACGGCATATCGGGATCGTCTGCGGTCACCTTGTTGTAGCCCTTGAGATCGCGCACACCAACCGTTTCAAAGACCTCAAAGCGGCGCTCCATCTCCTCCACAGCTGCCTGCAACGCACCTGCGGCGTCCTTGGGTGTGGTAACGACGGGTGCCATCAGATGCGGAATGTTCTTGTAAATGCTGAACTCCACCTTTTTGGGGTCGATCAGCACCAGCTTGACTTCATCGGGACGAACCTTGTAAAGCAGGCTCATGATCACGCAGTTGATACAAACCGACTTACCGCTACCCGTGGTACCTGCAACCAAAAGGTGCGGCATTTTGGCAATGTCAAAGATGATGGGATCACCCGCAATATCGGCACCGAGGCAGGCACTGAGCTTGCTGGTGGATTGTGCAAATTCCTTAGATTCGATCAGATCGCGCAGATAGATGGTGGAGCGCGTCTTGTTGGGAACCTCAATACCGACGGCATTGGTACCCGGGATCGGAGCCTCGATACGAACACCGCCCGACGAGCGAAGCGCCAGGGCAATATCATCGGCAAGACCCGTGATGGTGCGCACACGCACACCGGGCGCGAGAATGACCTCGTAACGCGTTACGGTAGGACCGCAGGAGTAGTTGATCTCCTGCACCTTGACGTGGAAGCTTGCAAGCGTATCGGCAAGCTGTGTCATGCTGGCTTGGATCTCGGCACGGTTCTCTGCCGTCATCGGCTCACCCGGCTGCAGGTAAGAAATGGGAGGAAACACGTATTTTTTGGGATTGATCGGCTTTGCCGCAGGCGTAGGCGACTCTTTTTTGGTATCGGTCGCAGCAGGCTTTTTGGCAGAGGCTGCACCGCTTGCAGCGGTCTTGGGAGCTGTCTTTCCCGTCTTGGAGGAAAGATCAACACGTCCTGCCTCCAGCTTTTCAAACTCCTCGTTGGAAAGTCCAAAATCCTTTTTGCCCGAATTATCGGCAGCACGGAAGATCGGCTTCTCTCCACCCGCCTTGGCAGTTGCCGACGGACGGACAGCCGAAAGCGAGGGGGCTTTGCCTGCACCGACGGGTGCCGCTCCCGTAATGGAAGCCTTGGCAGGCGCATTGGCAACGGGACGTGCGGCTGCGGCAGGCTGTGAGGGACGTGTACCCTGCGCGCCTTGTACGTTTTGTGTGCTTTGTGCGGTTCTCGTTTCATTGGAGGCAACCGACGTGCGGTTTGCCATCTTTAAGGGAACCTCGGGAGGCACGGGCGCATGCTTGCGCTGGGGGGGTGACACCGTCTTTTTCTCGTCGTCAAGGTCAATAAAGACGTTGCGCAGATCAAAATTGCGATCCTCCTTAGGTACACGGCGCACCTGCTTGGCATCTGCGGTTTTGGGGAAGATCGGCTCCACGGCGGAATCTCGGTTCTGGGCAGGATTGGACGCAGGCGTCGGCTTTTGCACGGGAGCTTGCGTTGCCTCCTTCTTTTCGTCCGTATTGATCTTTTGCGGAGCATCAGCAGCTTTTTTTGCCGCCTCCTCACGCATCTTACGGTTGACGTCACGCGGTACAAATAAGCTTGATCCGTCGTTGGGATCCAATCTCGGCAGGGGCATGGGAGCCAGCTTGTCCTCGGGATTTTTCTTTTGGCGTCCGATCTCGGTCACCTCCACGGCTCCCTTGGGCGCACCTCTCTCCTGCTCGTCATCGATCGTCATCTGCTTTGCCGTGACGCGACGGATCTTTTCCTCCATCGCCGCTTGATTGCGCGCATCCTCAGCATCCTGCTCGCTCTTTCCTTTCACACGCTCGGTTTTCTCGGCACGGCGTGCGCGGTAGCTGCTCCAAAGATTTTGGGGCGTCATTCCAAGGAAATAAAAGAGGGATACGGCAAGCAGGCAGATCAACAGCACCAACGAGCCTGCAATATTAAAATAGACCACCAAAAGATTGCTCAGCTTTCCGCCGATGAGTCCTCCGCCCGCCATACGCGCGCCGTAATAGATCAGCTCTCCCGCCGTCAGATCTCGCACGGCAGGCTCGGTGATCAGTGATGCAATATGAAGCGTTGCGCTGAACAAAATCAAAAAGAGCAACGATACCGCAATCTTGGAGATCGTCACGCGATGATCCACATATCTTTTCCAGAAGAACGCCAGATTCACCAAGAGGAACGGAAGCACAAAGACCGCAGGCCCAAAGATGCCAAACAGCCCGTAGCATACGTAATAGCCAAAGACACCCATCAGATGCTGCTCGGGTGTGTCCTCCAGCCGATTGTCCATATTGCAAAAGAGATTCAGCACCAAGGAAACCAAAACAAAGACTGCAAAAATCATCAACACGTAGGGGATGACCTTGTGAGCAGGGCGCGCGGAACGCGGAGTATCGTCAACGTTTGCCTGCGGCTTTGCTTTTTCCTTTTTGGGTGCGTGCGCACTTGCAGTGGATGCATTGACGCTTTCGGGCGGCTTTTTTTCCTTGACACTTTCATTTTTGACCTTTGCCTTGGAGGATCCCGATCCGCTCTTTGCGGAAGGATTCTTTTTTGCAGGTGTACTCTTAGGGGTGTCTGCCTTTTGTCGGGGCGTGTTCCCCGCAGGCTTCTTTTCGGCACCGACCGTACTCTCACGTCTCGGCTCCGTCGCTACGCGCTCCTCAGCGGCAGGCTTTGCGGGGGGCGGCGGGGGTGTGGGTGCCGCTTTTTTTTGTCCCGCGCCAAACTCATCAAGGAGATTTTCGGCATTTCCCATCCCACTTGAAGTAGGAGAGGCATCGGGCAAATTTTGCTTTTCCTGATCTGTCATATATCCAATTCCTTTCACCAATAATATACCATCTTATAGTATATCATGTTTAAAAGCCGATTTCAAGAGGATTTTTAATTTTTTTCCAAAGCCGTGCAAAACAAAAGCAAGCAATTGCTGACGATACAGACACAGAGGATAATAATGATAAGGATACCGATACCGTTGAGGATACGGAGAACAATGCAGAGGAGCAGACAGATATGTCGATGCAATAAATCGCTTTCGGAATTTAAACGCATAAAAAACCAACCAAAAATCGCAAAGTCAATTTTAAAATTCCAAAAACGGAAAAATTTATTTGCAAAAGCCCTTGACAAGAGACAAGAAAGGGTGTATAATATACCCAACGACGAAAAAAGGGGCTCGGTATGCCCCAAGGAAAGGACGAAGGAGATTATGGCAACGGCAAAAAAGACAAAGCCCGCAGTTCCCACCAATTTGGATCAGGACGGAAGAAAGCAGGCGTTGGAAACCGCAATGTCACAGATCGAGCGCAATTTTGGCGCGGGATCGATCATGAAGCTTGGCGAAAACACACGCATGGAGGTGCAGGCGATCCACACGGGTTCTCTCTCTCTGGACCTCGCGCTTGGTATCGGCGGTGTGCCGCGCGGACGAATCGTGGAGATCTTTGGCCCCGAATCCTCGGGTAAAACCACGGTTGCCCTGCACATTCTTGCCGAGGTGCAAAAGGGCGGCGGAACAGCGGCTTTCATTGATGCCGAGCATGCGCTGGATCCCGTCTACGCCAAGGCACTCGGTGTCAATATTAACGATCTGCTCGTTTCCCAGCCCGATTGCGGCGAGGATGCGTTGGAGATCTGCGAGGCATTGGCTCGCTCGGGCGCGGTGGATGCCATTGTGGTGGACTCGGTTGCGGCGCTCGTTCCCCGTCAGGAGATTGAGGGCGAGATGGGACAGTCTATGGTGGGCGTGCAGGCGCGCATGATGTCACAGGCAATGCGCAAGCTTTCTGGCGTCATCTCCAAGAGCAACTGCGTGCTGGTGTTCATCAACCAGATCCGTGAAAAGGTGGGCGTTATTTACGGAAATCCCGAAACCACCTCGGGCGGTAGAGCGCTTAAATTCTTTGCCTCGGTGCGCATTGACGTCCGCAAGACCGATCAGCTCAAGGAGGGCAACGACGTCTACGGCAACCACGTCAAGTGTAAGATCGTCAAAAACAAGGTTGCACCGCCCTTCCGCGTTGCCGAATTTGATATTCTTTACGGCAAGGGCATTTCCGCCTCGGGCGAGATCCTTGACTACGCCATCAATCTGGAGATTATCAAAAAGAGCGGCTCTTGGTTCTCCTACAACGGTGAACGCATCGGTCAAGGCAAGGAAAATGTCCGCAAGCTGATCGAGGGCAATCCTGCACTCATGCAGGAAATTGAGGAAAAGGTACGCCGCATGAGCGAAAACGCCAAGCTCCCCGTCAGCGAGGAATTTGACGTAGACGATGACGACGATTTTGACATGCGTCTTTCCGAGGATGGTGCCGATGAATGACGCTTGCCGAACAACAATTTCATAACGCTCCCCTCACCCTGACCATCCGATCTCTGCACGCGCAAAACGACGGTGCCGAGATTGCAGTGCGTGTCCTTCTCGAATCGGGGGAACATCGGGAGGAACGCTGTCTGACGCTTACAACCGAGCAATACTGTGAGCTAAAGCCCATGCGGGGAGAAATTGACGAGGAAAGCTATGAAGCCTTGGAGGCGGCATCGCAGTTATGTCAAGCGATCCGTTGCGGTGAAAATCTGCTTTCCTACGGGGCAAATTCGGTACAGATGCTGACACAAAAGCTGACACAGCGCGGCTTTCTCCGTGAGACCGCCGCACAGGCGGCACAAAAGCTGCAGCAAATGGGGCTGATCGACGAGGAAAACGACCTGCGCGGAGAGCTGGATAAATGCTTGCGAAAGCTTTGGGGCTCCAAGCGCATTTGGGCACATCTTTGGAATCAAGGCTTTGGAAGCGAAGCCATGAATATGCTCCCCACCCTCTTGGAGGAGATCGACTTCCCCGAAAACTGTGCAAGGCTTGTGCGCAAGCACTATACCGAGATCCCTACCGAGCGCGAGGAGCGTCGCAAGCTGATTGCTTCCCTCGGTCGCTACGGTTATTCCTTGCCTGAAATTCGCGAGGCGTTTCGGATGCTGGAAATTCAAAATCAATAAAAGAACCTGCGATAACGCAAGGGAACCTTGTTCGGTCACCTTCGTTGCCGCAGGTTTTTGATTTAAAAAATCAGATCAATTAAAATCCCCGATACAGCGCCCACCGTCCACAAAATTCCGAGGATGCGGAAGGAATCGCGCACGGGACGGTTGTTGCGAAAGAGAATGGCAATTCCGATGCCTGCGTTGACAAGCAAGCCCGAAAGCAGAGCGCCAAGCGAAAGGATATTTCCAAGATACAACTCGGTCAGCACCACCGAAGACGCGCAGTTGGGGATCAAGCCCACCAATGCCGCCAAAAGGTTGCCGATGACGGGGCGGTCAAGAATGAGGGAGGCAAGCTTGTCCTCGCCAACGCCGTGGATCACCAAATTGAGCGCAAAGGTAACGATCAAAATAAAAAGCGTGACCGACAGCGTGTGCTTGAGTGCCGAAAGTGCAAAATGGTCGTGGCAATCGCAATGCTCGCGCTCGCAAAACGCCTCGATCTGCGGCTCCTGCTCCTCCTGCACGCGCTTTTTGATGCAGAGCCTTGTCACAGCATCCACCAAAAAGCCGACTGCCACGGCAATACATAGCTTGATGCCAAGGATCTTTAACACCTCACCCGCCTCTGCGCCGTGCGAGATCATAATCGGTAGCATTTCATCCGATGTAGAAAGATAGACCGCCAACAGCGTCCCCGTTGTGATCACACGCCCACTGTAAAGTCCCGAAGCCGCCGCAGAAAATCCGCACTGCGGCAAAATACCGAGCGCACCTCCCAAAAGCGGTCCCACCTTGCCCGAGCGACGCAAAAGATTTTCGGCGGCATTCCCTGCCTTATGCTCCAAAAACTCCATGAGCAGATAGGTCAAAAAGAGGAACGGGATCAGCTTGACCGTGTCAAGCAGGGTATGCGAAAGGATCTCCCAAAGATGCTCCATCACGCCTGCCCTCCTCTCTCTGCCGTGCGACAATCGGCGCAAACACCGTATAAGATCGATTGTCCGCAATCCACCAAAAAGCCGTGTTCCTTGAGCAAATGCGCGGCAAAATCCAACGAATCACTGCAATCCAAGTGGCAGATACGACCGCAGTGCGTACATTTTTGGTGAAAATGGCGGCTGCAATCACAATTTTTTCCAACGTATTGGTAGACCGAGCGATTCAAATCCTCGTTTCGGAATTTTCGCACGGTTTCATCGGCGCAAAGATAGGTCAGATGGCGGTAAACACTGCTTTTCCCCTCCGACTCATTGCCGTTGATCGCAAAGCAAAGCTCCTCGGCGGTAAACTGACGGTCGGGATTGCGGGAAAGGAACTCGATCAAGGCGCCCCTGCCGTCGGTTCGGTAACTTTTTTTCTTCATTTTTCTTCCTTTTTTCAAAATTGAGAATGGTTCTCAAATTATAGCACAAATCTTGTAACATGTCAATAAAAAGTGCAAAAAAAGTTTTTTAAAACCCTGCAAAATTCCAAATATTGTTATTTCTTTGACAAAACGTGTATTAAATATTTATATTTCTTTAACAAAAAATGTCTGTACTTGTTTTTTGAAGTATGATAGAATATAATTGTTGATTTTGGGCATTTTTAAATCAACGGTTTTTGCATGCCCTGCATTCCAAGTACAAGAGGTACAAAGCTATGACGTTTGATTTCTTTTCGGTTCTGACACTCATTGGCGGTCTCGCATTTTTCCTTTACGGCATGAACATCATGTCGTCAAGTCTGGAAAAAATGGCGGGCGGTAAGCTTGAGATCCTGCTCAAAAAAATGACCTCCAACCCCTTTGTCAGTATGCTGCTCGGTGCGGCGATCACTGCGGTGATCCAATCCTCGTCTGCCACCACGGTTATGCTGGTGGGACTGGTCAACTCGGGGATCCTTGCCTTTTCGCAAGCCATTTACGTCTGCTTTGGATCAAATATCGGCACGACGATTACAGCGTGGGTCTTTAGCCTGATGGGAATTGAAAGCGAGGGCTTTCTTGTCCAGATGCTCAAGCCCATCAACTTCTCCCCCATTCTTGCGCTCATCGGTATTTTTCTGTTGATGCTCTCCAAAAAGGACGGTCGCCGCAGTGTCGGCACGGTGCTGGTCGGCTTTGCGGTTTTGATGTACGGCATGACCATGATGTCGGATGCGGTAAAGCCCTTGGCAGAGATGCCCGAATTTACCGCCGTGCTCGGAAAATTCACCAACCCCTTCCTTGCCCTGATCGTTGCCATGCTCTTTACGGCGATCATTCAAAGCTCGTCTGCGGCAACGGGCATTTTGCAGGCACTCTCCCTCACGGGCGGCTTCACCTTTGAAATGGTCGTCCCGATGGTCATGGGTATCAACATCGGAACCTGTGTCACGGGCGTGATCTCCGCCATCGGAACCAACGTCAACGCCAAGCGCGTAGCGGTCTCACATCTGTTGATGAACGTCATCTGCTCGCTCATTTGCCTGCCGCTCTTTCTCATCGGAAACGCATTCTTTGCGTGGGACATTGTCAACCAAGCCGTCACACCGATGTCGATCGCCGTTCTGCACACACTGTTCAACATTGCACTCACCGTGCTTTTGATGCCCTTTACCAAGCAGTTTGTCAAGCTGGTGGAGCGTTTGGTGCGCGAAAAGAAAAAGACAGACAAAAAGTCCGCCGAAGCCGATCACTTTTGTATGCTCGACGACCGTCTGTTACACTCTCCCTCGGTGGCAATTGCCGAATGCAGCAACCTGACGGTGCAGATGTCCTCTCTTGCCTACAAAACCCTGATCGATACCATTACTGCATTTTACGAATATGACCCCCAACATGCGGCACGTATTTTGGAATACGAAGACCGCTTGGATCTGATGGAGGACAGGCTTGGCACGTATCTGGTCAAGATCTCCTCACAAGAGGTCTCGCTTGCCGATAGCCACGCTGTCTCGCGAATGCTACACAGCATTGGGGATTTTGAACGCTTGGGCGACCACGCAGTCAATCTTTTAAAGGTCTCCGAGGAAATGCACCGCAAGGGAATCACCTTCTCCGACGAAGCCATGAAGGAGCTTGAGGTGCTGAAAAATGCGACGCTGGAAATTCTGACCCTGACCACCAATGCCTTCCGCGAAAACAATCTTCCACTTGCCACGCAGGTTGAGCCCTTGGAGCAGGTGATCGACGGCTTGATCGCCAAGATCAAGGACAATCACATCAAACGTCTGCAAAGCGGAAACTGCACCATTGAGCTCGGCTTTGTGCTTTCGGATCTGCTCAACAACTACGAGCGCATCTCCGACCACTGCTCCAACGTTGCGGTCACCCTGATCGAGGTCGTGCGCAACAGCTTTGGTACACACGGTTATCTCAACGCCGTCAAATCGGGAGATCCCGCATTTACCAAATCGTTTGGTGAATTTGAAAAGAAATACGCCCTTTGATCACACAAACAAAAAAGGCTGCCCTTACCAAACAGGTATCGGGCAGTCATTTTTTTATGATCTTACTCAATCCTTCAAAAAGATTTCAATAACGGGGTCGATCATCTGAAAGACGATTCCCGGCAGAGTCATCGTCAGATAGGAGCCAAGATAGTTGCCTGCGGCATCGTAATACGGAAGGTTTTCTTTCCACGTCACCTCACTGCCGTCGCAAAGGAGCTGTGCGTAGTCGATCTTTTCCGCAAGCCCCGTCAGCTTGACCGAGGCGTGAGGACAGTCAACCAGATGCACGTAAAGACGCTTGCCGTCCTCGCTCTGCGTCAGATAAGCTCCGTCGCTGACACCAAACGCAGGATCTGCCCTGTCGCGTCCGTAGATCGAACGGCTGTTGTCGGTCATCCAATCTGCATAGACCTGCAACGCCGCATCGGCACGACGGTCAAAATTTCCGCGCGATGTGGGGCCGACGTTCATAATCAGGTTTCCGCCGCTTGCCACGGTGCGCACCAGCATATCGATGAGCATCTTGGGGGTTTTCCACGAGGTCTCGTCGCGATAATAACCCCAAGAGCCGGAAAAGGTCTGACAAGACTCCCACGTCAGATGCTCACCTGTTTCCCGATCGCAAAGCACTATGTCGGGGCTGATATCCTGCTCGGGGGTGACGATATCCTGCGGAATTTGCGCACGGTCGTTCAGAATAATGTCGGGGGCAATAGAACGGATCATTGCAATCAGCTTTTCGGATTCCCACTGATCCTTGCCCTTGGCTCCTCCAAATTGCATCCATTCGGGCGCGTTGGGAGAAGCAGGATAGGAAAAATCAAAATAAAGAATGTCAATCTTTCCGTAGTTGGTCAACAGCTCTCTGACCTGATCGCGCAGATATTGCGCGTATTTTTTCATGTCACGTCCCTTGTCCAATTCTGCGGCGTTCTCATCCTTGCGGCGAGGATGCGCCTTGTCGATCGGAAAATCAGGGTGGTGCCAATCGATCAAAGAGTAGTAAATGCCTACCTTAAGCCCCTCGGCACGGAATGCCTCAACATATTCCTTGACAATATCCTTGCCGTAAGGCGTATTGGTGGACTTGTAGTCGGTAAACTGCGAATCAAACAGGCAAAAGCCCTCATGGTGCTTGGCAGTCATAATGGCATATTTCATGCCCGCCGCCTTTGCCTTTTTTGCCCACTCGCGGGCATCGAGACGATCGGGGTTGAAATACTTGAAATACTTTTGATATTTTTCCTCGGAGATATACTCGCGCGTTTTGATCCATTCATGTCTTGCAGGCAAGGAATACAGACCGAAATGCAGAAACATTCCAAAGCGGTCATGAACAAACCATGAGGTGTCTCCGGGGGTCTTTTTGCGTACGTATGAGCTCATGCTTTTTTCCTCTTTTCTATAATTTGTTAAATTCTTGATTGGTAAAGCTCAAATATCAATCAATTGGTTACCGTCCTTGGTTACGATATGGATCTGATTTCCGATCTCGCGCATCCAACGCCGCGTCGTTCCCACACCGTGCATATCCTTGGATATTTCAATCTCCGGCTCATTGTAAAGCCACGAGGCACAACACCAAATACAAACATTGGGGGCAATTGCCTCATATACGTTTTTACGCACGCACATGTGTCCGTGATGAGCCATTTGTACGACGTCGGAGCGCAATTTTTCTCCGTGGAGCTTCAATAGCTCGTCTCCTGCCGCAGGTCCAAGATCTCCGAGAAAGAGAACGCTTTGCTTTTCCCCAATGACCCGAAAGACCATAGAGCTGTCGTTGACATAGTTTTCGGTATATTTTTCACTCTTGGAAAAGAGACATTCAAACCCAAGCCCGTCGATCTCCCATTGATCTCCGCACGCAGGACGGTCTACGGGAAGCCCGTGTGTTTCTGCATATTGATGAAACAGCTCAACGTTTGCGGCTTCGTCACCGCCGCAGGCACGTAAAAATGCAGGCGTGTGGAAGTTACAAATAAAGCGCTCGACCTGTTGCATGATTGGCTTTTCCTTACGCATCGCATACAACAATGCACCAAGGTGATCGCCGTGCGGATGAGTGAGGATCCACGCCGCAATCGGACGGTTTCCGACGTATGCGATGACGTTGTGTAACTCGCCCGCCGTTCCACCGTCAATAACAATAGCGCGATCCTCTTTTGTAATCAAAACAAAGCCCATCGAAAAGGGGGTGTATTCCGTCAGGATGTGCAGGGTTGCTTGATTTACCATTTCGGTTACTCCTTTTTAATTTTTTGCCGAATACTTGACAACAAGCTCATTTTATCATATAATAGAGAAAAAGTCCATGCATTTTTATTTTTAAAATATGGAGATTTGTTATTATGAAGGTTGTTGTCAAAAATGAACTTCTTTATTTTGAAAGGCAAATTCGATTGGAGCTTGCGGAAATCAGTTATGGATATTTGGATCAAAATTGGAATATCAAAAATCTTCGTGCCGCGTTTACGCGTGTCTATTTTCCCCTGCAGGGCAAAGGCATCCTGACGTTTGGCGACAGAACGGTTGAACTGGTTCCCGGGAACGTTTATGTGATCCCATCAGGTCTTGATTTTTCCTGCTCTTGCCCCGAATACCTGAACAAAGTCTTTGTTCATTTAAACTTGACACACCCCAACGGAAACGATGCCTTTTTGGGAGTCAAATCTTGTATCATATTGGAAAACTCTTTTGAGCTTGCACAAAAAATGGAGCAATTGTGCAATCAGCGCGATTTTCAATCCGTCATGGAACTGAAGCTACTGCTTTACAGCGTATTGGAGCGCGCATTATCTATGGCGATACCGGAGCGAATTGAACTCAAGCAATACTGTGAGATTACCAAGAGCGCCCTTGCATATATTGAGTCACATTTGAGTGCCGACTTGAAGATACAGGAAATTGCAGACGCACTGTTTGTCTCCAAGGTCGTATTGCAAAAAAGCTTTAAAGCTGATTTGGAAAAGTCGATCGGCAAATATATTGACGATTGCCTGATGGCACGCGCCGAGATCCTACTGCTGGAGCGCAGAATGACAGTCAAAGAGGTTGGAGACCGCCTCGGCTTTTGCGATCAATTTTATTTTTCACGCAAATTTTCTCAATATCATGAAATCAGCCCACGGCGTTTTCGTCAGATCCACTGCACACACCGTGATGATTTTTCGAGTTAGCATTATCTAACTGCAATACAAAAAAGTCGGTTAGTTTTTGCTAACTATACAAGGACTACTAACAAACCTCGTTGATAATAAGAGGTTTGAAAAGTTGCACTAACCCAAGGCTCCCTCCGGGAGGGAGCTGTCGCCGCAAGGCGACTGAAGGAGAGTGCGTGCATAAAAAGTTCGCAGTTTTTAAAAAACGTGCTTTCATTTGGTTGCGCAGGCTCCTTCCATCACGGCTACGCCGTGCCACCTCCCTCTCGGAGGGAGGCTCAGTAAGCTTTCGCTTTGTGCATTTTACCGATAGTATGTTAATAATACTACCTTGTCAGCAAATCGAGGTAGGTTAGCGTTCACTAATTTGTATTTTGCGTAAGACAAAAAAACCCACGCCGAGCGATCTAAAAGCAGATCGCTCGGCGCAGATTTTGAAAGCTATCAAATTGAATTTACTTTAAAAATACCTCAATGACGGGCGCGACCATATCGTATACGGTAGGCGGCGTTTTGATAGCAAGGCTTGCATCCTCCAAGTTTCCTGCCGCATCATAAGAATTGAGATTCTCAATATACTCCACCTCGCTGGCATCGTTCAAAAGCTGCATATACTTGAACTTACCTGCAAGAGATGGAAATGAAAAATACTTGAATTGGCAATCCTGCAGATGGATGTAGAGGCGTTTTCCGTCCATGCTCTGCGTCAGTACCGTTCCCGCAGGCGCCTTAAAATCAGGCTCCGCCATGGTACAGCCATAGATCGAGCGACCATTGTATTTGATCCAATCAGCGTAGACCTGCAAAGCCTTGTCGGCACGGGAATCAAAATATCCTCTTGCGGTAGGCCCAACGTTCATGATCAGGTTGCCGCCAAGTGCAACGGTCCTCGTCAAAAGATCGATCAGCATCTTGGGCGTTTTCCAGGAATGCTCATCGCGCGCATATCCCCAAACACCAGAGAAGGTATGGCAGGTCTCCTAGGTCAGATATTCTCCCGTTTCCTTGTCCTGCGGCCAACAATCCTTTTGGCGCTGCTCGGGGGTGGAGATGTCCTGCGGAAGTCCCATACGGTCGTTGATAATGATGCCGGGTGCGAGCGAGCGTGCCAACTCGACCAGAGATTCCGCCTCCCACTGCTCCTTCAGCTTTCCGCCCTTGAACTGCATCCAAGAGGGGTTGTCAGGCTTGGGCGGGTAGGCATAATCAAACCACAAAATATCAATCTTTCCGTAATTGGTCAAAAGCTCGGTGATCTGATTTCGCATATATTGCACGTATTTTTTCATATCCCTGCCGCGATCCAGCTCCTCGGCATTGGCATCGTTGCGGCGCGGGTGCAGTTGATCAATGGGGAACTCGGGGTGGTGCCAATCGATCAGAGAATAATAAAATCCAATTTTGATCCCCTCGGCACGGAAGGCATCGACAAACTCTCTTACAACGTCCTTTCCGTAAGGCGTATTCATGACGCTGTAATCGGTATATTTGGTATCAAACAGACAAAAGCCCTCGTGATGCTTGGTGGTCAGCACGGCGTATTTCATGCCTGCCGCCTTTGCTTTTTTTGCCCACTCGCGCGGATCGTAAAGATCGGGATTAAAATGATCGGCATAGATCTGATATCTATCCTCGGGAATAAACTCCTTTGTCTTTACCCATTCATGACGTGCCGCCAAGGAATAAGAGCCGAAGTGAATAAACATACCAAAACGGTCATGGAAAAACCACTCGGTATCTCCCGGTGTTTTTTTGCGAATATATGAGCTCATCGGTCGTTCTCCTTTGTTTTCTGATTTCAGTTTTTCTTAAACAGAGGTCCGTAGGTTGCGCAAGCGCGGTAGTCCTGCCCTTCCTTGTCAGAGCCGAATGCGTTCCATGCGGCGGGACGGAAGATGTCCTTCTCGGGCACGTTGTGCATACAAACGGGGATGCGGAGCATCGAGCAGAGCGTGATGAGGTCTGCACCGATATGACCGTAGCTGATCGCGCCGTGGTTCGCGCCCCAGTGGTTCATCACCTCATAAGCGTTCTCAAAGGGAGAGCCCTCCTTGCCGTCGCAACGCGGAGCAAACCACGTGCAGGGCCATGTGTAGTCGGTTCTCTTCCACAGGGTGTCGGTGACTTCGTCGGGAAGATCGACTGTCCAACCCTCTGCGATCTGCAGAACCGGTCCGAGACCCTTGACCATATTCAAACGGATCATCGTGCAAGGAACCTCTGCCTTGGTCACGAAACGCGACGAAAATCCGCCGCCACGGAAGTAGCCGTTATCTGCGGCGCACCACTCGACGTTGTCCATAATGGCTTTCTTATCTGCCTCGGTGATGTTGTACCACTCCTTCATGGTGGGGTTGCCGTTCTCATCGGTCGCACGGCAGTTGGCGTCCACGCAAGCCGCGCCCGAGTTGATCAGGTGGATAAATCCGCCCGCGTCCTTTGCCCTGCCCTCAATGTCGTAGTTGGTCACGCGCTTGACGGCACTTTCCGACCAATAGGTACGCACGTCCGCGAAGATCTGCGGACGGTTGGTCAAGAGCTTCATAAAGAGCATGCCGATACCGTTGAGGGTATCGTTCTCGGTGGCAAGGATGTAAGGCTCACGCGTGCCGTTCCAGTCGAAGGAAGAGTTGAGGATCGATTCGGCAAAGTCTGCGTTGGGATAGAAGTCGGTCCACTGTCTCTGCCCCTGGAATCCTGCGGCAATGGCGTTGTGACCGACCATTTCTTCCTCACAGCCCTTGGGGAGATTTTGGTTGCCGTTCATCAGGTCCTCGATGATCATCGCGAGCTGCACGCTGAAGGCAAATTCCTTTTCCTTCTGCTCGTCGCTCTTGCGGATGAAATCGGGGTTCTTATCAAAGCCGATCTTGCAGTTTTCCTTTGCCCATGCAAGCGCTCTTTCGTATTCGTCCTTGTCGTAAATTTCTTCGGTCATGCGGCGGATGACTTCCACCTCGTCAACCGACTCAACTCTCATACCGAGGTAATCCTCCATGAAGTTGACGTCGATCTGCGAGCCCGCGATACCCATGCAAAGCGAGCCGATTTGGAGATAGGACTTGCCTCTCATGCTTGCGGCGGCGATAGCAGCGCGACCGAAGCGGAGCAGCTTTTCCTGCACGTCTGCGGGGATCTCGGTGTCGTCAAGATCCTGTACGTCCTTGCCGTAGATACCGAATGCGGGCAGTCCCTTTTGCGCGTGTGCGGCAAGCACAGCGGCAAGATAGACGGCACCCGGACGCTCGGTTCCGTTAAAGCCCCAAACGCCCTTGATGGTGTGGGGATCCATATCCATGGTCTCGGAGCCGTAGCACCAACAAGGGGTAACAGACAACGTAATGTCCACGCCCTCTCTCTTGAACTTCTCGGCGCAAGCGGCGGTCTCACCGACACGTCCGATCGTGGTATCGGCAATGACGACCTTGACGGGCGTACCGTCAGCGTATTTCAAATTTTCCTCAAACAGCTTTGCGGCTCTCTTTGCCATGTTCATGGTCTGTTCTTCCAAAGACTCACGAACGCCCAGCTTTCCGCGTCTGCCGTCGATCGTCGGACGGATGCCGATGACGGGATTTTGACCGATCAATTGATTTTTTCTCATGTTTCGTTCTCCTTTTATCATTTTTTCATTATTGAAATTTTTAATATTTTTTGATCATCGTCACGGGCGCGCAGCCCATGATGCGCTTGAATGCAATGCGAAACGCGTTTTCGCTTTGATAACCGCAGGTATAGGCGGTATCGGCAACCGATTTTCCGCTCCGCAGCTCTGCCAGCGCATGCTCGATGCGACACTGTGTCACGTACTGATACGGCGGCATATCCATATACCGACGGAACAAACGGATCAGATATTTGGAATCAATATGAAGCCGCGCGGCAATCTCCTCGTTGGAAAGTCGCTCGGCATAATGCTCCTCGATGTAGCGCACTGCGTGCTGGATCTTGGGATTTTCCACGGTGCGGATCGCATAACGTCTCTGCAATCGCCGCATCAGCACGTCAAGAATCCGACCGATCTCCGCAAACGCCTCGGTATGCTCACGCAAAATACGGCAACGCACGGGGTCGGTCTCACGCACCGATGCCGCTACTGCGTCAAGTAGTGCGCGGGTAACGGCATCCTCACCAACATTGAGAGTCTGCACTCCGTAGCCCGCAAGCGGAGGTGTGGTTTGAAAATCCAGATACAGATGATAGTAGCGCGTATCGGGACGCAGACGGAAATTGCGCGCAAAGCCGTTGATCAAAAGATACGCCTCGTCGGTATCAAGCCGACGCGCCACACCGTGATCATCGTAATCCGCACCGCCGATCAAAGGCATATGAATACGATTGCATCGGTGCTGTGCCTCGCGCCACATCTGCATGGTACCGTCGCAAATTCCTGCCGCCAAAAGGATCACCTTGCTATGCACGGTTCTCTCTCCCCCTTTGTTCAAATCTTAAGCGGTATCAACAAAATTCCGTCCCTATAAATATTATAGCACAAATTGCGCTGAATGCAAGAAAAAAGAGTGTCGTTTTTTATAAAAAAAGTGACTTTTTTATTTTTTTCAAAAAAGACTTGCAATCCGACGTGATCCGTGATATAATAGGCACAAAGAAAAAAGCTGCCACCGGGTAGCGTGCGTATGCACTCGTACACGTCGTTAGGTCTTGGAAGACGTGTGACGGGTGCTTTTTGCTTGAAAAGGAGAAATTATGAAGCTTTATAACCCCTTTCGTTATCTTTCCAAATTTGAGTGGGTGCTTTGGATCGTGTCACTATTTGTGGTCACCGTCTCATTTTTGATCGGCGGCAGTGGTGGGATCCTTGCGCTTTGCACCTCACTGGTGGGCGTAACGGCACTCATTTTTGTTACCAAGGGAGACGTCACGGGGCAGATCCTGACGGTGACATTTTCGTTGCTCTATGCCATTGTCTCCTTTTTCCAAGCTTATTACGGAGAGATGATCACCTATCTCTGCATGAGTGCGCCTGCGGCTGTGTTCAGTATTGTTTCGTGGCTGAAAAATCCATACGGCAAGGACCACTTCGAGGTACGCATGGCGCATCTTTCCAAGGGTAAAATGTGCGGTGTTTTCCTGCTTTCCCTGCCCATCACGCTTGCCTTTTATTGGATCCTCCGTTTTCTTGGAACCGCACAGCTCCCCGTCAGCACGCTTTCAGTCACCACCAGCTTTCTCGCCTCCATACTTCTCTTTTTACGTAGTCCGTATTACGCGCTTGCCTACACCGCCAACGACGTGGTGCTGATTGTTTTGTGGATCGTTGCATCAAAAAAGGAGCCTTCCGCGCTTTCCATGGTTGCCTGCTTTTTGATGTTTTTGATCAATGATCTTTACGGCTTTTTGAATTGGAAGCGGCTGAGAAAGCGGCAGGACACATAAAACAAAAAAGAATGCCAATGCACCCCATGGGGAAAATGCATTGGCATTCTTTGATTTTTTCAATCGCAATCCATGCAGGACACGTTCCGCATTGCGGTGCCCACCGCATACAACACCTTACCTGTCCGCTTGAACATCCGCGCCGTGCGCAGTTGCTTGCAGTTCCAGACCATTGCCGCGGCAACGCCGAGAAGTGCAACGCCGCCAACCACGCCTGCCGTAATGCAGATCATCTTTTTGTGCGCACAAATCATGCTTTTCACACCGCAATTTTGTTGTTCGTTCATCAAAATCCCCTCCTCTTTTTTTGATAGTATTGTTGCAGAGGATCGTTTTTATTCGCAAAAGGGATCGATCTGCTCGTTTTTTTTCAAACGGTCTAAAAGAAACGATGCCGCAAACAGTCCTTTTTGATGCAATCGATATCCCGTGCGACGTGAAAATCCCAAAAGATTGGCGGCTTGCTCAATGCTTTCACCGCGCACGTAGTGATAATAAAGAATCAGCTTTTCTCGCCCGTTTTTCATATTGGAAAGCAGTGCGCCGACCTCAAACATTCTCGCGCGCCAAAAAGCCTCGTTTCCCGCAAGCAGATCGTCACAGTCGCACTCCTCCCAAAAAGGCTTTGCACGCTTGCGCTCATAGCGGCGCAGCTCCAGCATATCGGCGGCAAGCTGATAGCTGCACAAAAAGTTGCGCGCACGTGCGATCCGCACCGCAGTATCGTTTTCGGTTATGTCATCTGTTCTTTTCTCGGTCATAGTCCCTCCTTTGATCATTCATTCGGTCACTAACATTTCGTAAATCTCAATTTTTCCAAAGCTTGATCCTTGGAAATTTCGCAAATGCGAACCAATTCGCACAGATCCATGCCATCAAGATATTCCAAACAATACGGAAATCCGTGAATCAAAAAGCAAGCATTCTTTTTCGATTTTGAAGCGCCGCAAGAGACACACCGCACCGTACACTTCTCAGCCTTTTTTGCTTGCACGTTTGGACGTTTGGGCAAGCAGATTGCTTTTTGACAAAGATAATACAAGCTTTTTCTGTTATCTCCTTGATTTTAAAAAATATTTTCGGTTTTCTATTGACTTTTTACATCAAATCCGATATAATGTTATCGGGTATTTATATTATATCGCATTTCCGAAGCGATGTCAATATATATTTCGGATTTTCGTAATATTCGTAGAAAGTGTACAAACACAGGACACGGGATTTGGAAATTTCGTCGTCCTTACCACAACCGAAAGGAGCAATCACCATGGAATATGCGGCATTTGAAGCCCTGTTGAGATCTCACGGTGTTACGGTATATCAGGTCTCCAAGGCAACGGGCATTGCCCCCTCAACCTTCAGCGATTGGAAAAACGGGCGTTCCACACCAAAAGCCGACAAGCTTGCCCGCATCGCCGATTTCTTCTCGGTCAGCCTTGATTCTATGCTTGGAACCGACGAGGGTAAAAAAAGTGACGAGGCATCCTACCGTGCGCTTCGCGCCAACAAAATGGTTCCCGTCATTGGGCTAATCCGTGCAGGCGCCCCCATTGTCACCGACGAAACGCTTTTGGGGCGTGAATTTGCTGATGTAAACGACACCGAAGAGTATTTTTATCTTGTGGTCTGCGGTGACAGCATGAAAAATTGCGGCATCGTGGAGTGCTCCTACGTCCTTTTTCACAAGCAACAGTACGCCCAAAACGGCGACATCGTTGCCTGCCTTGTAGACGGGGAAAGCGCCACCGTCAAGCGTTTTTATAAAAAAAATCACCGCATCGTGCTACAACCCGAAAACGATGCCTACCACCCGATCACACTCTCGCCCGAGGATTTTGAGATCGGGCGTGCGCGGATCCTCGGCGTGGCGATCGAAGCCAAAACCAAGTTCTGATCGGAGGAGCATTCGCATATGTTAGCAATCAGCATCAACGATCTTTCCCTCAGCTATGGGACAACACCAATCCTCGAAAAGGTATCGTTCTCGCTGGAGGAAAACGATAAGCTTGGCATCATCGGCGTCAACGGCTGCGGAAAATCCACGCTGTTCCGCTTGATTTTGGGCGAGGAGGAGCCAACCCAGGGAAGTGTTTATCTTTCCAAGGGAAAAACCGTCGGCGTTTTGACACAGGAGGGGGCTTTTGACACGGGTAAGCAGGGACAAAGCGTTTTGGAACGGATGTACGACGCCTTTCCGCATTTGCTTGTCATGGAGGCACGGCTGGCAAAGATAGAGCCGCTGCTGAAAAACGGAGACGCAGGCGTGATCCGCGAATACACTGACCTGCACGATCGTTACGTGCGCGAGGGCGGCATGGAGTTCCGTTCCCGTTGTGCCTCTGTTTTGCAAAAGCTGGGCTTTGACCGCACGGCGACCGAGCAGAGCGTGGACACCCTCAGCGGCGGTCAGCGTACCCGTCTTGCACTTGCCGTGGAGCTGGCGCGGGAACCCGACATTCTTATGCTGGACGAGCCGACCAACCACCTTGATGTTGCCACCCTGGCATGGCTGGAGAGCTTTTTGGTCTCCTATCCCAAATGCGTGATGGTCATTTCGCACGACCGTTATTTTCTCGACCGCGTCACAAACAAAACGCTTGCCATCGAGCATCACCGCGCCAAGCTCTACAACGGCGGTTATACCAAAAGCATGGAGCAGAGACGCATTGACCGCGAAATTGCAGAGCGTCATTGGAAAAACCAGCAAAAGGAGATCGCTCGACAGGAGGCTTATATCGCGCAACAACGCGCTTGGAACCGCGAAAGAAATATCATTGCCGCCGAGAGTCGCCAAAAATTATTGGATAAAATGGAACGTGTGGAGCGTCCGCAGGATGCCCCGCGTGCGATCCGTATGAAATTTTCGGAGGGGCTTGCCTCGGGCAACGATGTGCTGGAGGTGCGCGGACTTTCGATGGAATATCCGCAAAGAAAGCTCTTTTGTGATCTTTCCTTCCTGATCAAGCGCGGGGAGCGCGTGCTTGTGATCGGCCCCAACGGCTGTGGAAAGTCCACGCTGATCAAGCTGATCCTCGGCAAGCTTACCCCATCGGCGGGCGTGATCGAAACGGGATACAACGTAGAAATCGGCTACTATGATCAGGAAAACCAGAACCTGACTGCCGAAAACACGGTGCTGGACGAGCTTTGGAACGCCTACCCCACCATGACAGAGACCGACGTGCGCAACACACTTGCCTCCTTCCGCTTTACGGGCGAGGACGTGTTTAAGACGGTTTCGGTGCTGAGCGGAGGGGAACGCGCAAGGCTGACGCTGGCAAAGCTGATCCTCTCCCGCATGAATCTTTTGGTGCTGGACGAGCCGACCAACCACCTTGACATTGATTCCCGTGAGGCGTTGGAAAGCGCGCTGGAGCAGTTTGAAGGAACCATCTTTACCGTTTCTCACGACCGTTACCTCATTGACAAGCTTGCCACACGCATTCTGGAGCTGAAGCCTGGAGATGCCTTTGCGGGAGATCTTCTTGACTTTTCCATCGATCGCACGGGCAAGGCATACACCGAGCTTTGCGAGTACAAGGCGGCACGGATCGCCGAGAGAGCGGCAGACGCATCCACCTCCGCTACCACCGCCACGGTTTCCTCGGGCAAGGAGCAATATCTCAAAAGCAAACAGGCGGCTGCCGAAGCAAGAAAGAAAAACGCACGAATAGAACGCTTGCGCAAGGAATGCGCCGAGTTGGAGCAGGAGCTGGAGAAATTGGAGGAGGAGCTGTTTGGCTCTGCCGCCTCGGATTATCTCCGCGCCGCCGAGCTGGATGCCCGAAAAACCGAGGTTGAGGAGCGTTTGATGGAGATCTATGAAGAATTGGAATAAATCTTCAGTTTGCTGACAAAGCGGTCGGTACTGTCATTTGGGGGAAAGTTTTGATCAAGCTTTTTCAAAAGCTTGCGCAGTGGAGGGCGCAGAGCTCTCCTCGCTCTCCGCAGAGAGCGAAATCCCCCTTACGGCGTTCTCTTTTGTAAGCTTTTCTCTTGCGCCCCCTTCTTGCAAGAGAAAAGCGACTAAGGCGTTTGTACTTTTTGAAGCCCTGCGATTTTTTTAATGATGTTTGTTAGCGATTTAAAGAATTGGAATAATTCTTTTTCTAAAAAATAAAGGAGAATCCTTAAAAAATGTTAAAAAAAGACCAAACTGCAGCTGCATTGGCAAAAAAATTGGTGCGTGAGTTCTCCCAAAGGGGCATTACGGTAGGAAGCGCGGAATCCTGCACGGGAGGACTTGTTGCAAAGCTGATCACCGACGTCTGCGGTAGCTCCGCAGTTTTTTCGGGAGCCTTTGTCACCTATACCAACGAGATCAAGATCGGTGTCCTTGGGGTGGATCCCAAGGTCATCGAAACACATACCGAGGTCAGCCTTGCCTGCGCCGAGCAGATGGCTTGCTGCGCAAGGAGGCGCCTTGGTGTCACGCTTGCCGTATCCACCACGGGCTATGCAGGCCCCTCGGGAGGCACCGAGCGTGATCCCGTGGGAACGGTCTATCTCGCAGTTGCCTCGCCAAAGGGTGTCCGCAGTGAGCGATTTTCCGCCCCTGTGGGTGCCAATCGCCGTACGGTGCGCAACGCCGCGGCAAAGCGCGCCTTGGAGCTATTGCTTTTGTCCGCAGATGAATAAATTGTAAAACCTTTCGGTTTTTATAGACATTTGACGTCTTTTATGATACAATAGTACAATCGGTACCGCAAACCCTATGGCACCGTCCATGCCCGATCTTGAATACGGGCAGAGAGGATATGTTATGAAACGATTTTTGGCAGCTGCGTTGGCACTCCTGCTGGCTTTGTTCAGCAGCTCGTGCATTCGCTTAAAGCCCGGCTACGGTGCGGAGGAGCCACCAACGTCTCCCCCAACCCAAAGCACCCAACCTCCCACCGAGGACACAACCTCCCCCACCCCCGACAGCGTCTTTCCCGCGTGGAAAGACGTCTCGGAGAATGCAGAGTGCTTTTTGACCGACACGCAAAATGCCGTGGTGGATTGCACAAAAAAGGAATACTCCTATCTCGAAATGGCAGAGGATTTGGAGCAGCTTTGTAAAAAATATCCAAAGCACCTCAGCTATTCCTCCATCGGTCGCTCGGTGGCAGGGCGCGAGATCTACGTTGCCGTGTTGGGAAACCCCGATGCCCCGCGGCAGATCCTTGTCAGCGCAGGCATTCACGCACGCGAATATCTGACACCGCTGTTGGCAATGAAGCAGATCGAGTATATGCTTGCATATCTTGACACGGGCGACTGCAACGGCTTTTCCTACGCGTCGATCCTTCAAAAATATTGCTTTTACATCGTTCCCATAAGCAATCCCGACGGAATCATGCTCTCGCAAGAGGGGCTTGCCTCGCTCACCGACACCGAGCTTTCTAACGGATTGATCTCCATCTATCACAAGGACTTTGCGGCAGGGCTGACAACGGAGCCCAACGTCAACGAATACCTGAAATATTGGAAAGCCAACGCCGTTGGAACCGACCTCAACCGCAATTTTGATGCGCTTTGGGAGCAATACGACGCCATTTCGCGCCCCAGCATGCTCCGCTACAAGGGGCCAACCCCCAACTCCGAGCCCGAAACGCGCGCGCTGATCGCCTTGACCGAGCGGCTGACCAACATCCAAGCCGTGGTCTGTCTCCACTCGCAGGGAGAGGTCGTATATTGGAACTGCGGACAGTCGGCGGCACTTTCGGCGGACACACGGGCCTTTGCCTCGATGATCACGGGGCGCACGGGCTACAGACTGATTGCGGAGCAGAACAACGACGCCTCCTACAGTGATTGGTGCGCGTTGAAAAAAGATCTGATTGCCGTCACGGTGGAAACGGGAAACGGCACCTGCCCCTTGGAAATTGATCAGTTTGACAAAATATGGAAAAATAATTTTGACCTTCTTCTCCTCTGCGCAATTTATTTTGAAACGTAAAAAATGCACTTGGCATAGCCAAGTGCATTTTTTGTTTCACTTTTTATTCCGCAGAAATAATATAATCGTAAATGGGCTGTCCACCCGAGATCAAGACGATCTCGGCGGAGGTTCCAATCTTTTCGCGCAGGATCGCCAACGCCTTTTCGGCACGCTCCTCGGAAATGCTTTCTCCGTAGAACACCGTCACGTAGGATGCATCCGCAAAGCTTTCCCCAATGGCGGCAAGACAATCGGCATTGTTATCGGAGGAGCAGATGATCTTTCCCTCCACCAGCGCCATCGTCTGTCCGTTGCTGATCTTAACTCCCTCAATCGAAGTATCGCGCACCGCATAAGTCACCTGTGCCGTACGCACGGTACCGATCGCCTCGTTCATCTGTGCCGTATTGGTCGGCTCGTCGGCATCGGGATTGAAGCCGATCATTGCCGAAATTCCCTGCGGTACGCTCTTGGTGGGCAGTACGATCACCTTTTTGTCGCTGATCATCTCCGCCGCCTGCGCCGCAACCATTTGAATATTTTTGTTGTTGGGCAGTACGTAAACATATTTTGCGGGCGTGCGATTGACACCGTCAATGATGTCCTGCGTGCTGGGGTTCATGGTCTGACCGCCAAACACGGTAACGTCCACGCCAAGATCCAAAAAGGTATCGCGAATGCCCTCACCCATACAGATGCTGACAAATCCAAACTCCTTTTCAATCCTTGCCACGGGTGCCTCTGTGGCGGTGGCAACTGCCTCGCCGTCCCCGTCGCCGCTCTCCTTTTCCACCAATGCGGAGTGCTGCAGGCGCATATTCTCCACCTTCAAGGTTTCCAATTCACCGTATTCCAACGCCTTTTCAATCACCTGACCCGGGTGGTTGGTGTGTACGTGCAGCTTGATAATATCCTCTGCATCAATAAAGACCACACTATCTCCGATCCCACAAACAAGATCGTGGAAATCGGTTGCGGTTCCCTCGCCGCGATACTGCGGCTTTTTGCCCACGATGCACTCGGTGCAGTAAGCAAACTCGATGGAATTGGTATCAAAATCGGCAAACGTGGCTTGATTTTCCACCGTATCGGTCGTCTCCTTTGCCACCACGGGCTTGAACTGCAGTGCTGCAAGCATACCCGAAATTAGGAACAAAAATCCGTATCCGCCTGCGTCCACCACGTTAGCCTCCTTGAGGACGGGCAGCAGCTCGGGCGTTTTTGCAAGCGTTTTTTCACCGGTTTTCAGCACGTAGGCAAACAACCCCTCGGGGTCGTCCTTGTAGCGTCCCTTATTGACGCGCTCCACCGCCTTTTCGGAGCAGACGCGCATCACGGTCAGGATCGTTCCCTCGGTAGGCTTCATCACCGCCTTGTATGCCTCGTCGGTGCCTCTCTTAAGTGCCATGGCAATATCCACCGCAGTTGCCGTCTCCAAGCCCTTGAGGGATTTTGCAATACCGCGGAAAAAGAGCGACAAGATGGCGCCCGAGTTTCCGCGTGCCGAGCGCAAAACCATGTTTGCAATCTTTTCGGCACAATCGCCAACGGTACCGTCAAATTTGCTCAACGTACGCACAGACACCATCGTCAGCGTCATATTGATGCCCGTGTCACCGTCGGGAACGGGGAACACGTTCATGTTGTTGATCACAACCTTATTATTGTCAAGCGCATTTGCCGCCGAGATGACCATATCACATAAGGTATGTCCGTCGATTACCATAAAAAATTACCTCTCGTTTCCAAGATAGAATACTGCCAGCGTTCCGGGACCTGAATGCGCACCGATGACGGGACCAACGTAGTTAATCTCCACGTGCTTGACACCCAGCTCGTTCTTCAGACGTGCGGCAAGATACTCGGCATCTGCAATGCAATCGCCGTGGCTGATGAACATCGTATCGTTTTTACCGGGAATTGCCGATGCCTTGGTCTTTTCAAACAAAGCGTCCACAGCAGCCTTTCTGCCGCGCACCTTTGACACGTTGATCAGCTTGCCCGCATTGTCCACGTGCATCACGGGCTTGATGGAAAGCATCGTTCCCACCACTGCGGTTGCCGCGCTGACGCGACCGCCTCTCTTGAGGAAGAAGAGATCGTCCACGGTAAACCAATGGCAAAGATTGAGCTTGTTGCTCTCTACGTAATCCTTGACGGCATCAATGTCGGCACCGCCCTCCTTGAGCTTTGCCGCATAGTAGACCAAAAGTCCCTGACCCATCGATGCGCAGAGTGTATCCACAGCATAAAGCTTGCGGTCGGGATATTTTTCGGAAAGCTCACGCATTGCCACGGCACTTGCGCTAAAGGTTCCACTGAGTCCCGACGAAAAACCGAGGTACAAAATGTCAAGATCCTCCTTGACGATCCCCTCAAAAATCTCCAAAAACTGCTCGATATTGACAGCCGAGGTGGTTGCCATCTTCTTTTGGCGCAGCATCTCATAAATGGCTTTGACATCTACGGCGTTATTGGCTTGTACTGCCTCGCCCTCCACCATAACACCAAGCTGAATGGTGCGAAGTCCAAGTGCCTCGGACATTTCGGAGGACAGGTCTGCCGAAGAATCGGTAACGATGACGTAATTTCTCATAAATTCATTCCTTTCCAATCAAAAGCAGTTTTCTGCTTTGATCTCTTGCCCACCTGACGGGCATCATGTTGTTGATGATATATCAATTCGGTTTTTGCTCAGTCGTCTGTCTCGGCATCTGCCGTATCGGCAAGCGGAGAAAGCAGCTCGCGTTCCTTGGCAACGCGGCGCAGGTTGCGGTGAAGCTTTTCCAGTGTCACATAAAACGCCGTCATCTCCTCCTCGGAGATCCCGTCGTTGACATCTCCCTGCACCCGCAGCCCCTCCTCGGAGATCGCGTTTGCAAGTGCCTCCCCCTTTTCGGTGAGCGTGATACGGGAATTGTAATTTTTTCGTTTGCCGTGTGCCATCATCGGCATTTGGATATATCCGTCCTGCAACAGCATTTCCAATTCACGGGAAACAAGAGATCGGGAGATCATGCTTCGTGAGGCAAGCTCTGCGGCGGTCAAGCCTTCGGGATGTGCGCGCAGCTCGTAGATCCAAAAGATATGAACGCTCTTGACACCAAAATACGGTGCGGTGTCAATTTTGATCTTATGGATACATTTATGAACGCCGTCGATCAAAAGAGTAAACAGATAAAAGCGCTCCACAATCATATGGAACGGGTACCCCCTTTCCTTTGTTTAATGTTAACAAGTGAACATCTTCACCCAATATTATAGCACAAAGATGTTTACTTGTCAACATTCTTTCTCAAATAAATGAAAAAAATTCATTTTATTACAGAAAAAGAGGGGCAAGCGTGCAAAATACAAATATTATTTAAGATTATTATATCCAATAAATATGCTAAAAGCAACCTACTCGTCTGCCGCCGCGCTCTACCCTTTCCAAAGCGCACTCCCCCACGGATAGAACCCCTCTCTACTATGGGTAGAATCGGCATTGCAAGACGGATATCAGGCTGTTTTTTGATTTCGTATAAGCAAAAAAACACCCGAAGCGACCGCAAAGGGTCACCTCGGGTGACATGACAAGAGCGAATGTTCGTTTACGAAAACGCACGTGTGTTGAAGTGCGAATGAATATTGATCGCAGACCGTTCAAATTCAGGATATTGTGTTTTTATATCGCCCTTGATCATTTAAAATGAGTTGGTCAACGGCGTGTAAAATTAGCGGAGAAATCGCAAAATCTTTCACCAATACATGGTAGGGGCGAACTGTG